>JAQVUB010000026.1 GCA_028699735.1 Lentisphaeria bacterium
TAGGAGTTTTTTCGTATGTTCCGGTTTGAAACCCCATGGGCTCTGTTGAGCCTGCTGCTGCCATTGCTGTACTTCGGCTGGCGGCGCTGGCGCAAATGCAGGCGTGCTGCGGTCGGCTTCTCGAGCCTGGCCAATGTGCGACGCACTGCGCATTCCTGGCGTTTGCGTTTTGCCTGGGTGCCGGGTGCGTTGCGCCTGCTGGCCTGGCTGCTTCTAGGACTGGCACTGGCACGTCCGCAGGCTGGTCGTGAGCAGATACACGATGCCAGCCAGGGCATTGCCATACAGATGGTGCTGGACCGTTCCTCGTCGATGACCCAGGAAATGGAATATGACAACCAGCGCATGAATCGCCTTGAAGCCGTCAAAAAAGTGTTTGCCAGTTTCGTCTTTGGTGACAAGGCCAGACAATTGCCGGGACGTCCCAACGATCTGATTGGCATGATCACCTTTGCCAGGTATCCGGATACCATCTGCCCGCTCACCCTCGGTCATGCGGCACTGAAACCCTTTCTGGAGGGGATCCAGATGGTCAACCTGCGCAGCGAAGACGGCACCAATATCGGCGACGCCCTCGCACTGGCCGCAGCACGTCTGCAAACCGCAGAAGAAACACTCGCCCGCCAAACCCGCAAAGAAGCCGGTGCCTACAAAATTAAAAGCAAAATCATCATTTTGCTGACCGATGGTGAAAACAACTGCGGCAAACGCGGCATTGCCGAAGCCGCTGAGCTGGCCAATCAATGGGGCATCAAAGTCTATGCCATCGGAGTCAGCGGCGGCGCCGGCGCCAACGTCATCAGCACCCTGCTCGGACAATTCCGAGTCGCCGCCAATTCCGCACCCTTTGACACCAGACCCCTGCAGGAACTCGCCGATAAAACCGGCGGACTCTTCCGCATGGCAAGCGATTCCGAAAGCCTGCTGTCCATCTACCGCGAGATTGACCAGCTTGAACGCAGCGAGGTCGAATCCATCCGCTTCGTCGACTACAAAGAACTTTTTCTGCCTTTTGCGGCAGCCGCCCTGACACTGCTTTCACTGCAGCTGCTGCTCTCGGCAACAGTTTTCAGGAGGATTCCATGAACGGCACCTGGTATCATCTCTCCATTCTGCACGCACTTTGGCTGTTGCCGGTTTTCTGCGCCTTGTTCGCCTATGCCGCCTGGAAACGACGCCTGGCCTTGAAGGCCTTCACCGGCACAGCACTGCTCGACAAACTGACGGCCACGTACAGCAGCAGGAAACGCCTGTTGAAGCACATCCTCTTTCTGCTGGCCGTATTATTTCTGATTCTGGCCATGGCCCGCCCTGCCTGGAATCCGGTACCGCAAACCGTACGGCGTGAAGGCCGTGATGTCATCTTCCTGCTCGATGTCTCCCGCAGTATGCTCGCCGATGACCTGAAACCTAACCGCCTTGAACGCGCCAAACTGGCCATCGATGACTGCCTCGAAGTCCTCCAGGGCGACCGCGTCGCGCTGGCCGTCTTTGCCGGCAATACTGTTGTGCGCTGCCCGCTCACCCAGGATTATGGCTTCTTCCGCATGATGCTTGCCGATGTCTCCACCGACACGGTTTCGCGCGGCGGCACTCTGATTGGCGACGCCCTTCGAAAAGTTGCCCGCGACATTTTTGATCAGCAGGAACGCCAGTACAAGGATATCGTGTTGATCACCGACGGCGAAGATCACGAAAGCTTCCCCCTCGAAGCCGCAAAACGCATTGGAGAAGCCGGCATCCGCCTGATTGCCGTCGGCCTCGGTGACGAAAGCGGCACCCCAATCGTCATCACGGACGAAAGCGGACGCCGGGATGTCCTGAAATACAAAGGCGAAATCGTGCGCTCACGTCTGGATTCCGACACGCTGCGCACGATGGTCAATGCCACCCCAGGTGGACGTTATCTCCCGGTCGCCACAGGAAATATTGAGCTGGACAAAGTCTACCAGAACCTGATTGCCACCGCTGCAAAACGCGAACTCGAATCGCAGACACTGGAACGCTTCGAAGAAAAATTCCAGATCTTCCTGGCCTTGTGTTTGATCTGCCTGGCCCTCGAAAGTGCGCTCAGCGAGCGAAAATCCCTGCGGAAGCTGGCCGTTCTGTTGCTGGGAATATGCAGCCTGTCGGAGGCCTCTCAGGCTGGCAAGCTTCTCAAATCAGGCAATCAGGCTTTGTCTGCCGGCAACTATGAGGAAGCCCTCAGCAAGTATCAGCAGGCCGCCCTTGAAGAGCCGGAGTCTCCTTACCTGTATTTCAATCAGGGGCTGGTTTATTTTCAGCAAGAGGACTACACCAAAGCAACAGAGCATTTTCAGCAGGCTGCCGACAAGGCAAAAGAAATCAATCCCCCGGATATGGAACTGGGCGCCCGCGCAAAACTGGCCAACGGCAACTGCTTTTTCAAAGAATGCAAACGACAGCAGGACAGCGATCTGAAGAAAGCGGTTGAGGCCTGCGAGAAAAGCATTGTCAACTATCAGGATGCCCTCCGCATGAATCCGAAACTGCCCGCAGCCAAAAAGAATCTGCAGGTTGCCCGGCTGACCTATAAAAAGATCATGAATGACCTGAAGGAGCAGCTCAAGGAGCAGCAAAAGCAACAGCAGCAGGCCAAAGAACAGGCGGAAAAACTCGAAAAGCTTGAACAGCAGCAGCAGCAGGCCTCCGAACAAAGCGGCAAGGCTGACAAAGACGGTGATCAAACAGCACAAACTCAGCAGAAATTGCTGGAAGAACAGCAGCAGATCAGCGAAGAGACCCGCAAACTGGCCAAAGAGCGCCCGGAACAGCAGGATCCCGTCCGGCAAAAAATGGATGAAGCGGCTGAGCAGCAGAAGCAAGCCGAAGAGGCTCTCGATCAGCAGCAGCTCAAGGAGGCCTCGGAAAAACAGAAGGAAGCCGCAAAACTGCTGAAAGAAGCCCGCGAACAAATGCAAAATAAACAGCAGCAGCAGGAAAAACAGCAGCAGCAGGAAGCACAGGACAAGCAGGAGCAAAAACCAGATGATGCTTCAGAAAAGCAGACAAAGCAAGCGCAGGAAACGCCGGAAGATTCCGCTAAGCAGCAGGAAAAAGAGCAGGAAGCGTTTAATTTAAGTGAAGACGCCAGTGATATCCTCGATGAAGAACGCAAAAATCAGCGGCAGCGACGGCTGCAGCGCCCGGCCGAAACCCGCCCCGTCGACAAAGACTGGTAATTTTTTTTACAACGAAAAACACTGACAACCCGAAAAAAATTCATGGGATAAGCAAAGCAGTCCCGCAGTCAAAGCCACTTCCCATGAAATTTTTTCGGGTCGCTTCGTGCTTTTCGTTGTAAAAAAAGAATTTCTCCTGTTACCCAGGTCAATTTCTGTAGAAGACGCAAAATTTCCTATGAAGAATCCTTTCTTTTTTCTTTTTTTCTGCCTGCCTCTCGTTCTGGCGTATGCTCAGGAAGTTGAAGTCGGTGTGGAGTCTCAGGACGTCTATCTCAACGAACCCTTTGTCTTTCAGATACGGGTTTCTGCTGAGGAGGAAGTCACTGCACCTGCAATGCCTCCGTTACCGGGGTTCACGGTCGTTCCTCAGCCGCCGCAACGTCAACACTCCAGTCAGCTTTCCATCATCAATGGTCGTCGTACCCAAACGACCACCGTCACTACCACGTTCAACTATCTGCTGACGCCGCAGAAACTGGGAACACTGACTATTCCTTCGGTCAGTGTGAATGTCCTGGGAAGCGTCAAACGCACGCAACCCATTCCGATCAACGTCCGTCAGGCCGAAAAAATAGACGGGATTGCGCTGCAATTGCAACCCTCAACCCGGGAATGTTATGTTGGCGAACCGGTTATGCTGACCTGGCGCTGGTATATCGACCGGCAAATCTATCAATTCGCCTTTAATCTGCCCGTGCTCACCCTGCCGGATTTCTCCTTCCCGGAATATCTCCCGGAAATCGATCCGCGGCGGCAGCGTCAGTATCAGCGCATCGCCAATCACCAGAATGCGGAACTAATCGCAATCCAAAGCAATACCCGCCTGAAAGGCAAAGCGGTCACCGTTTTGACTTTCGAAAAACCCTTTATCCCGTTGAAGCCAGGCACCTGGAGCCTGCCGGAATCAACCGTTCTCTGCGAAATCGAAGATACGCGCGCTGGACGCGCCCCAAGCCGCAGAAGATCCCCCTTCGACGACTTTGACAGCTTCTTTGGCGGAAGCCGTACCAGCACCCGGAAAATCAGCGTTTCTGCAGCGCCAGTGACGATCACTGTCAAAGCCCTGCCAACGGAGAATCAACCGGATAATTTCAGCGGAATCGTAGGGGACTGCAGCATCTCCGCTACAGCGGAACCCCTGGAAGTCAATGTCGGAGATCCAATCATTCTGACCATTACCCTGCGCGGCCCGCGCTTCCTCGATCACCTCAAACTGCCTCCGCTGGAAACGCTTCCGGGACTAGCCGGCCAGTTCAAAATCTCCAATGAAGAGCCAGGCCAGGTGCAGAACGGCACAAAAGTCTTTCAACGCACTCTGAGAGCAAATCACCATGAGATCAGCGAAATCCCGTCGCTGGAAATCCCTTTCTTCAATTCACAGAAAGGCACCTATGATTTTGCCCGTTCAGCACCGATCCCGATCAAGGTCGAACAGATTCGACAAGTGACTCTGCAGGATGCGCAGGGTTCTGCTTTGACTGCAAATGACAGCCCCGTCAGCCGGGAATTGCAGATTTCCGATATTGGCATTGCGTATAATTATGATGCGGCGGCTATCCTTTCCGCACGCAATCATGATCCGCGCCTTTGGCTGGCTGCTCCAAGCACCCGGAGCCTGCTGATCGTTCCGCCAGGCATCTGGCTTCTCGCTACCTTGGCAAGCGCCTGGTTACGCCGGCGCAATGCCAATCCCGGCATCTGGGCTGCCCGCAAAGCCGGGAGCCAATGCCGCAAACGCCTGCAAAAGGTCAAGGCAGATTCCCCCGATGCCCTTGATCAGATTTTCGACATCCTGCAGGATTATCTCACGGCCAGATTCCAGCTTAAGCCCGGTGTGGTCACTTATGCCGATCTGAGCAACCTGCTACAGACAAAAAAAATCACCCTAGATATCTGCCTGCCCTTCAAAGAGATTTTTGCCGCCTGTGAAGCAAGCCGTTTTGCCGGCGCAAGCAGCCAGTCTGCAAAGGAAGTCCGCACCGCCGCACTGGCTGCCGTACAAAAACTGGAACGCGTCCTATGATAACCAAGCTTTTTTAACCACGGAATACACGGAAAACACGGAAAATTTAAAGGTGTTTCTCCGTGTTTTCCGTGTATTCCGTGGTTAAAAAGAATTTCTGGATCTGCCCTATGAAAAGCAAACTCCTACTTCTTCTAACCATACTGGCCTGCTGCCAACTGCATGCGCAGATGGCAGCTGATCAGGCCGCCCTGCTCTGCAGCGAAGCCGAAGCGCTCTTTCATGAAGCCAATGAAATCAGCCGCCGCGAACCCGCACGAGCCATCGAACTCTGCCGTAAAGCAGCAGCACGCTACGAACGCGTACTCCTCGGATCGGATCTGAAAAACAGCAAAATCCACTACAATCTCGGCAATATCTATTTCCGCATGCAGGATACAGGACGGGCTATCCTCGAATACCGCAGAGCTTTGCAACTCGATCCCAATGATGCGAAATTGCTGCAGAATCTGCAATTTGCCAGAGCCAGCCGTCAGGATCAGTTCAAGGAACCCGAACAGACCCGCGTCCTCAAAACCCTGTTTTTCTGGCACTATGATTTCCCTTTTTATCTGCGACAGTATGTTTTTCTGGCTTTTTTCCTGCTGCTCTGGCTCTGTGCCACAGTTTGTATCTGGTATCGGCCCTTGTGGCTGAAGGTGAGCCTGTTTTTTGCGATTATAGTAAGTATAGGCTTCGGCTCTTCCCTGAGCCTCACCCTGTATCAGCTGCGCAAAGAACGCTTTGGCGTCATCTTGGCGCGCGAAGTCATTGCCCGCAAAGGCGACAGTGACAGCTATGCACCCAGTTTCACCGATCCCCTCCATGCCGGCACCGAATTCAAACTCCTGCAACAGCGCCAGGGCTGGGCTGAAATCCAGCTCCCCGACAAACAAACCTGCTGGCTCCCCAACCAGGACTTCGAACTGCTCTGAAAATATTTTTTAAAACAACGAAAAAGCACGAAAAGACTTGGGGTGGACTGGCGTCCACAACCCATAGTTATCAGCCGTCAGCCTGTCCATCAAAGTCTATCGTCCTCGTCCATAAGGTCCATAAGGTCAATAGGGTCCATAAGGTCCCTCGTCTATCGTCCCTCGTCAATCGTCCAAAAACCTTCTTCGAAAAACAAGAAGTGGGGCGATAGTAGCACAAAATTTATTCTTGTAGCCCTGGAGGCATCTGCTCTACCGTGCCATCACTTTCGTAGTAATAAGAATAATCGATTCCCTTAATAAACATTTCACGATCATTGATTTTGCGGGTTAAAGCTTCTTTGAGCATCGTCCTGATATCGATACTGTCGATAACGCTTTTGCGCATTGCCTGCAAATACTTGTACTTGTCGATTTTGCTCCAGTCAATGCATTTCTGCAACCTTTTCCGCAGGATTAAATCCAGCCAAATACGAGTGGCTCTACCGTTTCCCTCCATAAAGGGATGCGCTACATTCATTTCCACATATTTGTCGGCAATTTCGTCAAAAGTGCCTTCAGGCATCTGTTCTATCACTGCCAAAGTACTTTTCAAATGGATTGCAGTCGCGAACTGAAATCCGCCCTTGCTGATATTCTTTTGACGGATTTTCCCGGCAAAATCATATAGTCCCCCAAAAAGATAGGCATGAATTTGTTGCAAGCCCTTGACTGTTCCGACTTCAATACTGTCCAACAGAGAACTGTCAAACAGGGCATACGCTTTTTGCTTGCTTTTGCCGTCAATGGTGTCTTCTCCATTGATAAACCATTCAATGAAACGGTTTGCCTTTTTCCCAGGAAACTGTTTGGCCAGTTCAACTATGCCAGCAGCATCAAGCACATTCGTCTGTCGCTTTTTTCCATCCGGCGCAAGCAGTTTCAACTGGGTAGTGCCACTACCCAGTTGGCTGCCTTCCCGCTTCAGCTTTGCTTTCAGATACTTCCAGTAGTTGCGGTTTTTCTCATAATCATCCTGATCCATCAGAACACTGATGATATCCAGGGCAGAAAACCACCATTGGGAATCCGCCTCATTCCAGATTGCCCGTACTTTCCGGTCATTGAAAAATCGTATGGAAACTTTATTACCGATGTCACGCCTCCGTCAGAGCAAAACCTATCCTGCAAATTTCAACTGATTAACAGTAATATATTGAGGAATTTTTTACTTTCCCACGAAAAGGCACGATTTTTTTTTCGTGCTGCGACAACGGAAACGGACATTTAAGGAGGAACTTGTCGAGTTTCTTAAGCGGTATGGCATAGACTACGATGAAAGGGACATCGAGGATTGAACACAACGATGTCTACCTTTCAGGGCTTTTGCTGATGGGGTGATCTCCAGACCCAGGGCGTTGCCCTGGGCTGGGTCACACCCTTGCGGGGCGCGTGCCCGCAACCTGCACGGGCAACGGTTCGATTAGAGAAAAAAGCCCGACCTTGGAGGAACCTTCAAAGAACATTTATGCCAATGACTTGGCGATTGGTTTCAAAAAAATCTTTCTCAAAATAAGATTTTTGGGGATAGTATACGAAAAAAAAATCATGGAAGCTGCTTTGACTGCGAGCATGTGTCGCTGTTCCCAGGCATTTTTTCGTACTACTATCCCTCAAAATCTTGTTTTTCCTGAAAGATTTTTTTGCAATGGAAACAGACTGGACACGGACTAAACACGGACGGGACACGGACTAAACACGGACAAATACGGGAACGGGGATATCCCATAAAATCCATAAAAACAACAGTCAAATTCATCCTTTCACAGGCCGTCCGTGTCCCGTCCGTGTCCCGTCCGTGTCCCGTCCGTGTCCCGTCCGTGTTCTGTCTGTGTCCTGAAACTTAGGTTGTGGACGCCAGTCCACCCCAAGTCCTTTTGTGTCTTTCGTTGTAAAAAAATTGTCACTGTCACCCAGTTACTGACGCCTTACAATTTCTTTCTCACAAAGTATTGGTTCAATTGGAACTGGCCTGTTTTTTTTCGGCCGGCTTCGTCGGCAAAAACTCGAATCAGTTACAAATCTCGCCAATCAAGCCGAATTCTGTTAGGGATTTTTCTTTCCAGAAAAGACGATACAACGAAATCCTCGCGGTGGTACCGTGAGTTCCAGGCGGTCATCGAGGATCTGAAAATCAGCATTGGTGCCGGCTTCCGCAAAACCATCTGTTCCGGTATATGCTCCCTTTTCTCCGAACAGAGTTTTACTGTCAACCGAAATGTTCACTTCCTTTTCTTGATCCGTGTCATTCAGTACCGCCAGCAATGCTTGTTTTCCCCGGGTATAAGCGGAAACCAGCACTCGATCATTGTCCGGTGATACTTTGCTGACCGGGCTGGGTTTCCAGTAAGGATGGAAAACGACGTGTTCATCCCAGCCGAGCTGATCCTGAATTTTTTGCAACTGAGTACCAGGTTCACGGGTGCTCCATCCATAGAGGAAGCCCAGATCGTGAACCATCAGATATCCTAGAAAATGCTTGCAGGCGTAATCCAGAGTCGGTTGCGGTGAATGCCATTCCGCGGCCCTTTTCGGATTAAACAGCTGCATCGCGCGCAAAAACTGTGGGATCAGCCAGATTTCCTGTTCATTAGAGCGTGCATTGTAGGCAATCCGCATCATATCCGGAGTAAAAACATCATAGTAGGATTCTTTTTCGGCAACAGCCCGGTCATAGGATTCCCCCTGAACCAGCAAATCCGCGAAAGAGTCTGACGGGGTACGGGTGCTGATCAGATGATATACAAACATTGCATCAGGATTTTTTTTCTTCAACAACTGGTAGGTGCGTTTGTTGAATTCACGAGTACCCTTGATGTCAAATGAACTCATCCGTACACCGAACTCATCTGTCCAGCCACAGCCATGCGCGGTATTGTTACAAGTTTTCGGCCAAGTCAGGTCATAATACATGTTCTCAATCCCGAAATCTGGATTCTCAATCAATTTATTTAATCCGTATAACTTGTAATCAAAAAAGGAAGGACAGTCAAAACATGCATAGGTGAAGGCAACCTTATTCCGGCGTTCCCGAGTGGGAATTGCCCCATCCACGCAGTAGTTTCCCAAATTTGGCGGAGAAGAATGCCAGAGCCATCCGAAATAGTTCCAGTCAGGGGAATAAGGTGAAACTCCATGCGGAGCCATGTAATAGAAGTTACGCCAGTGGCGTGCTTCCCTTTCTCGTTTGATACCGGCAAGGCGTTCCAAATCCATCGTTTCAGGTTCAATGTGATATTCGAAATACTTTTTCCCGAATGTTGTCCAGACCAGCACATTCCGTCCCTCGCGAAAGGAGCGGGTATTTCTGTTTTTATCCTTGACTGGAGTAGCCTGTAGATAAAACTCCAGGTTACGCGGCTTTTCCAGTTGCAGCGGAGTATCAATCAAATTCCAGACAGAAGTAACCACTTTGTCAGAAAGTTTCAACTCCATCGAATTTTTCTTCTGTTGGACATACCAGCCGCGAAGATTGGCCATTCCTCCCATCAAACCGACTTCCTCACAACCAATCCAAAAACACGGCATCGTGCTCAAATCATTGGCAATTTCTGACCGGGATTCCTTCTTCAAATCCACTTTTGTCATGATTCCCCGGTTGTCATCAAACATCGTCATATATTGACGGTTCAGAGGAATTTCCAGTGTCATTGAATGGATGGCGACCTCCTTGCCAAGCGGCTCATAGGCAAGTGTGAACCATTGGCAACCATCAAATTCCACTAGAATATCGACGGTAATTTTCATATCCGCTGTGGTTCCTGTCAAAACATATTCAGCATCGTAACCGGTCTCTCGAACCCGTTTTTTCCGCACAGTAAAAGACACGGCCTGCTGATTGACTTTCAAAATAACATCCGAAGCAAGCAATTCACAACCGCGGGAATGGATGGAACTCAAAAGGCCTCTGCCGCCGTAGCGATAAGTGCGTCCCAAGATGTCAACGGAATCTTCCCTGCACGTCAATGGCGTCCAGGGGGGCGGAACCATATCTGAAATTCCTGCCTGGCAATTTGCCCAGGCAGGATTCGCCTCCGGGATTCTGAGGTCTTCGTAGTTGGCAAAAATTTCATTTTTATCAGCATCAAAAGCGTTGATCTGGATTTTATAGTCACCGGGTTTGACATTGGAAAGATTGAAAATTGCTTCTGTGCTGACGGTACTGCAGTCAAGTTCTTTTTCCTGCTGATATGCGAGTTTGCCGTCGCGGTCAAGAAGTTGCAAACGCATGCTTGCTTGCAAGTCAGTTTGATGGACCGTGCAGACCAGATGCATGTTACCGGTTTCAGAGTTGGTATACAAATAATCTACGGTAACTGGAGTAATGTCGCAATAAGGAATGGTGTTTTCGTAAAGAGACAGGTTTCCCTGGCGTATGGAAAGCGAAAGCCTTGTGTTGGCCGGCAAATTTGCTTCCTCGCAATTTATTTTGGCAGGTGTATTGGCAGCAAGCTGCAATTGTTTTTCCCATTGAAAGGGAAGTACTGCGTTGTCGGTTGACAGCTCGACCAGAAGAGATTCATCCTGCGATGCCAGGGCCGAAAGTCTGAAGTCGAGTTCCCGCTTGTTAAGATTGCCGATGGAAGACAAATCCAGCCGGGGGACATCGGGGCGGAAAATCAGCTCGGTCAGATTGGGTTTGTCCGCATACGAACGCATGCTAGGGCTGATGGCCGTAAACAAGGCCGTTTTCTGAAAGGTGCGACAAAGATTCATCAGGAGATTATCAGGTACGCCCTGCAGCTCAAAATCTTTCCAGGGAATCCTGACCTCGATAATCCAGTCCCCTGCCTTGATTTCACTTGCACATTCAATACCTGGCGCATTCCATTTGGGCTGATTATTCCGGGCGTCAAAAACTACTGCATCGGCATTAATGATAAATTGAAATTTCCGTTCATTGGACTCTCCGGTCAGAAAATGCAATTCGATCGAATCATCCTCCCACAAGTTTTCGTCGTGGTGCTGCTTCTCCGTGATCAAATTGTCCCCTGCCGGTGTGCTTACACCGATAAAAAGTGCCTCTTCATTGTATGCCAGAAAATATCGGGATTGACTGGAAGCTAAGGACTGGGAGCGCACATCAAAGAAGCCGGTTGCGGCGAATGCATATTCAAACGGTTTGATTTCACCGTCCAAACCTGGTGTCGCTCTGCCAACATTAATTGCAACCGGAGCCTTGCTACGGGTCAGTTGATTGTTCAGGCGCTGATATTCCAATAGAACAGCCTCCGGCTTCACCACGGTCTGATAATAAAAGACTTCATCAATCAGGCTCTGCCCGGTTTTATTCGGCCAACCACAGGTGCCTACATTCAGAGAATCAAAATTGCTTGTGCCTATTTTTTTTATTTGTGCTGTTTTCTGGAGCTGCCCGTCCAAGTAAAGTTTCATCTCGGCTTCGTTCCAGGTGCAGGCAATATGATGCCATTCGTTTTCCTTCCAGTCTGAAATCGGTGCTACAACCAAGCTGATTTCCTTATCCACCGCGTAGTAAAAATAAAGCTCCTGGCGCTTCCAGTACTTGTATATAAAGAGCTGTTGATTGGGTGCTTCCGCGCTGAGAAACATGGCAGCATTGTCATCTGAACCTTTCCAGGAAAGGGGCTTGAGCCAGAAACTGAAGGATCCACGCAAAGAGGACAACCCGCCCTCCGGATAATATTTGACTGAATAGTGATTCTTGTCGTCGGCACTCCGACCAATCAGTAGCCCCTGCCCTGAGATTCCCTGCGGGCGCAAGGCAGCCGAATCCGTCGTTCCACTGAGCGGATTCAGCTGCCCCTGCAAAGCAAGAAATCCAGAATCCAGCATCACACCATTGCTGAGAGAAAGCTGATCGCCCGCATCAGAGTCGATTCCCTTGTCAAAAGACAAATACATGACCGGCCGGGCAGATACCAGTGAAAGAGTCAGAAAAGTAAAGAGAAAAAAAACTTTGCAGGATGTTATAATCATAGTGACTCCTTGGCAGAAACAGAAAAAACAGATTATTCAGCTTTTTGACAGAATGAAATCATCAGTATGTTAAAACAAGCGGGTAGGTCGTTCCGAAGGAAATTGGCAGATATGGACTCGGACGGCATGATGCAGAATGTCCATCCGCATAGAGCAAATTGGCTGTGCTGCCGTGGTTGAGACTGATTGATGAGCCTGCTTGACCCGGTGTGGCCTGAACATGCACTTTAGCATTCAATGCAGGACCGCCACCCCAATCATTCCATTTGCCATCCCAGGCCTGACCGGTCATGGAAGGAACTTTCAATTTGCTTTCCTTCAATGCAGTGGTTACCGGAGCCCAAGTCCAACCCAGAAGGTTGCCGTTGATACCATAATTGCCGGTGACATGGCTGCCAGATGCCCCTGACCAGTAAAAATCAGGTTTGGCTGGACAGTAAAAAATTCTCAAAAGACGGTTCGCCATCTGCTGATTGGCAACAGAACTGCTTAACTTGGAATAATCGTTCAGAGTGTTGAATTCATAGATGCTCTTGTTAGACAAAAGATACGTGCCTAAACGGTGAGTCCAGGATGTCCAAAAACCATACCCAGATGTCGTGTCGTATGACCCCTGGGGAAAATAATCCTCGTTCTCGCCAACATACATATTGGTGGCTGTCCCAATCTGTTTCAAATGATTCAAACAGGAAACCGAACGGGCTTTCTCACGTGCCTTGCTCAAAGCAGGAAGTAACATCGATGCCAATATCGCTATGATTGCTATGACTACCAACAATTCAATTAATGTGAAAAAACGACCTTTCATTCTATCACCTCCTAGATTAAATTGATTTAGAAAAAAACATTGTTAAATTTAACAACGCTGTTTAATATAATGGCATTCTTAAAAAAACAAACTGATTTGTAGCTTTTTTTTAGTGTGTAATTATTGATGGGTAAAAGGGAAAACTGGTAACGGGTAATATGTCAGTGAAGCTGGGTGGCTGTGTGTGTGTGTGTGTGTTACAACGAAAGGCACAAAGCGACCCGAAAAAATTTCATGGGATGCGGCTTTGACTGTGGAAATGTGTTGTTCATCCCATGAAATTTTTTCGGGTCGCTTCGTGCTTTTCGTTGTTCAAAAAGAATTCCACTGCTACCAGTCTCACTGACGCATTACCGGTAACGGGGAGATTCTTTTTGAAAATGCCGAAAACGACTTGAAA
>JAQVUB010000404.1 GCA_028699735.1 Lentisphaeria bacterium
CGACCACATACTTTTTCATCACCAAATCCCTGCTCTTTCCAAGTATTGACAACACTTCAACCAGAAACCAATCGAAAAAATTCAAATAACAACTTTAATATAGTATCCCGTTCTTTTTTTTGCTTTTGTTGACGGCAAAATGCGAAAGGGAGAAAACCGGGTAATAGCTGTAAAGCGGCAGAAGCTGGTAATGGAGGAATTCTTCTTGAACAACGAAAAGCACAAAACGACCCGAAAAAATTTCATGGGAGCGGCTTTGAATGCTGGAATGCGTCGCACTTCCCATGATTTTTTTTGGGTCATTGGTGTTTTTCGTTGTAAAAAAAACAAACAAAAGGCTCCGGCAGTGTTTGCCGGAGCCTTTTGGATGTTTCAGATATTCTGTGGTGTTACCATTTTCCGGCGTCGAGGTCGGGATCCTGGTAGACTTCCGGCATGATTTTTTTTTCGACGATACCTCCGGTCGCGTCTTCGGCTGGCGGGCACAGTTTCCATTTCGGGCCGGGGAAGATCGGGGTTTTGAATTTGCTTTGCCCGATATTGCTGGTTTTTTCCTGGAATTCCGCGCAGGCACGGATGCAGCCTTTGGCTCCGCAGACGGCCAGATATCCGCAGTGAGAGGCGATCTGTTTGATGTAGGGATATCCTGCGTATCCCGGGAATTCCGGGGTGTGTCGCCATTGGTTCAGGCCGAGGGAGTGGGTGATTTTGTAGGCGAGTTCTTCGGACATGGTCGTTTCGGTGATATCGAGATTGAAGCCTGGGAAGAATCGCTTCAGGAAGGGGGATGCCTTGTAATTGATGCCATGATGAGTTGCAGTACAGCGCCCCATGTTGACATCGCCCCACTGGTACTCCTGGCCGTCAATATGGATCGTGATGCGCGGACCGTCTTTGGGTGGAATGGCATTGCCCGGGCAGTCTTTGACGCATTTCATGCAGCGTTTGCAGATCGTTCCGGGTTTGATCAGTGGATCGGGCTCAAGAACCGCATCGGTCAAAATATTGCCAATGCGGACACGCGGGCCAAAGACCGGATGCAGAAATACTTTTGACCAGCCGATTTCACCAAGTCCGCAGGCCATCGCCGCAATGCGGATGTTCAGATTAATGTCGGCGACAGGGCGCCCCGGCACCGGATTGGGATCTTTTGGATACATTTCAGGAACTCCGGGATAAATCGGCACAGCCTCGTAGCCGTGCTCCTCGATAAATCGGCTGATTTCATCGGTGACGATCGGACGAAAGACGGTATTTAGCCGGTTGTAGGAATAGAAGGTATAGTTGTTCCAATGCGTGCCTTCAGTAATTCCGCGGTATGTGCTGCGGGGGATCGGTTGCACGATCGAGATGACGGAACGGCAATCCGGAAAGATGTTGGCCGGATGCATGCGCTCGGGCGCTTCGGCAAAGCGTTCGATATTGGCAACTCCTACGACTTCGACGCCGCCGCCACCAGCACCGATCTTCTTCGCCAGATCCTTGATCATGCGGGAAGTTAAAACTTTATTGGACATGATATGCTCCTTGAATTTTTTTGATCGAAATCCGCCGGGTTGTGTTCAGAAAATTTTTTCTCCATTGATATCACGGCCCCAGGGTTGGCTCTGCCGGAAAGGCTGCTTGAACTTTTCGCCGCAGAGATTTCGCTCTTCGAGGGCTGCGATACAGGCTCTGCTGCAGGCGGCAGCGACCCGTTCGACAGTTTCAAAACGTCCGTAATTGGTGGCAATGGCGCCATTTTTGCAACGCAGGCAGCGGGCATTGTCGCGTTCAGCCACCGGGCGTTGATAGCCTTCCAGCCCGAAGAGTTTGGCCTTTTCAGCCGAAAGTGCCTGCAGCGGACAGGCGGCGACGCATTTGCCGCAGTCATCACACATGTGCGGTTTGAACGGCTGGTCGGATTCCAGCGCGGCATCGGTCAGCAGCATGGCAAAACGCTGACGGGGGCCGAATTCCGGGGTCAGGAAGAGGCCGTTCAGGGCGGTTTCACCAAGTCCTGCGGCCTGTGCCATGATGCGATACTTAAGGATGACGTTGGGTTCGGGTTTGCCGGGAGCGACCGGCACGCCGACGGGTTGCCCGTCGCAGTCATAAGCGAACAGCGGGACGGCTTCGAAACCGCGGGCTTCCATCCAGATCGAGACATCATAGGTGGTTTTTGCCAGCAGGTTGTCCTCGAGAGTCATAAAGCCGAATTGCGAGAAGGAGTTGTCGAATTCTGTGCCCTGTTCGATACCGCGAAGGGTGCCGCGGGGAATTTTACGACCGAGGACAATGACATTGGTTGCCTGGGGGAAGATCGACAGCGGATTGTCATCAGGGGGGAGATATTTGAGATTCCGGACATCTGCGATGCCGATCAGATCCGCGCCGAATTGTTTTGCTGCCGTTTTTAATTCTTGAGCATTCATGATTATTTGTCCTCCTCAGTCATGGGGATCAGGGTTGCCTTACCCATGCTATCGCGCTGCCAGACGGCGCGTTTGCGGAATTTGCTGTGGAATTTCTCCTCGATTTTATCTTCCAGGGCGACCATGCAGGCTCGTCCACAGGCTGAGGCCAGGCGGTCCAGAGGTTCGCCGCTGAGTTCGACTCCACCGCATTGTCCATTGGTACAGGATGCGCAAATTTTGCTGTTCAGGTGCCAGGTCTGTTCTTGATTCAGTGAATATGCCTGCAGAGGGCATGCCTTGATGCAGGCATTGCAATCTTTACACAAATCCAAGTTGAGAATCTCGTCGCCTTTGAGTTCGAGATCGGTCAGAATCAGACCAAAGCGCTGACGGTGACCATATTGTTTGGTCAGGAAGAAGCCGCCTTTGCCGATGGAACCAAGGCCTGCCGCATGCGCGAGCACTTTGCTGTCCAGGCGGACATTGGAGGCGATGCCGCCATTGCCACTGGTGGTGTTTTCCCCCTTAGGGGTCCCTCCGCTCATCGGAACTGCTTCGGATCCTTCCGTTTCAATAGCCGCGGCAAGGTTATAGATCAACCGGCTCAGAAAGGTGAATTCATTCCAGGAGTAACCATAATGATGATAGGTACTGCTGAAATTTGTGCCTTCTTCAATCCCGCGAAAGGCGCCGCGCAGAATTTTGCGTCCGACGACGATGACCGACTGGCACGCTGGCATAATCGAAAGAGGGTTGCTTTGTGCTGGCCAGTCCACCCAACGGTATCGGGGAGCGATGCCAATCAGGTCGGCACCCAGCTCCCGGGCTTTGCTTTTGAGTTCACTCGTGTTCATTTCTGCTGAAATCCTTTCTTGTTTGGGACCTGGGAAAAACAAAAAACAGAAAATCTGT
>JAQVUB010000405.1 GCA_028699735.1 Lentisphaeria bacterium
GGAATAACCCGCAACCTATTTTTAAACAACGAAAAAACACGAAAAAACTTGGGGTGGACTGGCGTCCACAACCTAAGTTTCAGGACACAGACAGAACACGGACGGGACACGGACGGGACACGGACGGCCTGTGAAAGGATCAATTTGACTGTTGTTTTTATGGATTTTATGGGATATCCCCGTTCCCGTATTTGTCCGTGTTTAGTCCGTGTCCCGTCTGTGTTTAGTCCGTGTCCAGTCTGTTTCCATTGCAAAAAAATCTTTCAGGAAAAACAAGATTTTGAGGGATAGTAGTACGAAAAAACACGATTTTTATTATTGGCGTAATCAGTCAAAGGAAATGTTATGGAAGAACTCTACAAGCAGTTTCTGGAAGCCGTTGATCGCGAAAGCCTGATGCGCAACACAGAGGAATTGACCCGTCTGGAACTGGGTCAGACCTGGAAAAGCATGCATGGTGCCGCGCAACATGCCGCGGAACTCCTCCGGCAGGCCGGCATTCCACAGGTGGAAGTCCTCTCCTTTCCTGCTGATGGAAAGACGGTATATCAGGACAAGCGCATGCCGCTGGCATGGGAGGCCAGCATCGGCAAACTGACCTTGCTGAAAACCGGGGCGCCGCAAGGGGATCCCTGGGCAGGTTACAATCCGCTGCCCAATGGCGATTTTGTCGCGGCGGATTATCAGCGCCACCCCTTTCACCTGATCAAGGGATCCACTGCAACTCCACCAGGAGGAACCACAGTACGGATCATCACGGAAAGCCAGTTTCTGGCTGGTGAAAACCCGAAAAACAGTCTGGTGATGCTGAATGCTCTGACGCCACCACGAGCGGCGGCGCTGTGCCCCATTCTGGATCAGGGAGCCATCGGATTGATCAGTGACTACCTTACCGGCCGATATGAATCGCCGGACAGTATTCAATGGGTAGCAGCCTGCACGGAAGGCAGCAACTGGCATGTCCAGTGTGAAGACCGCCCCTTTATCGGCTTCAGCGTCTCGCCAAAAGCAGGGGATTTCATCCGCCAGAAAGCCGCCAGCGGAGCCCTTCTGGCTCACATGGAATGTGACGGACGGCGTTATGAGGACACGCTTCCGCTGGTTACGGCATTGCTGCCCGGACGGCGTCCGCAGGAAGTCTGGCTGCTGGCACATCTTTATGAGCCGCTGGCCGATGATGATTCCTGCGGTGTTGCCGCCAGTCTGGAGACCATGCGTTTGATCAAACAGTTTGGCAAAACCGAGTTTTCCATCCGGGTCATCTATGCGATGGAGCTCTATGGCTTTGCCGCTTATGCCGCCAGTCGCGGGACAAATCTCGCCGGCCAGGTCATTGGCGCCTGCAATTATGACTCGATTGCCTGTTCCCGGGATTGCGCGCTGGTTCTGAATCTGGCCGGGCCGGCTTCTCCTTTTTACGGCAACGCCCTAACCGAACTGCTCTATGCAAAACTCAAGAATCAGCCAGGGGCTCCCCGCTTTGAATTTAATCGCAAAAATAAGATGTATTTCGACGACCAGTTCATGAGCGATCCCAGCATTGGCATCCCAACCCTCTGGCCGCTGAAAAAAGCCACCGGATTCTGGCATAATTCCTGCCAGAGCATCGACATGCTTGACCGGGAAACCTTTGCCGCCAGCACCGCCTTCGATACTACGCTGATCAAAATGATCGCTGATCCAAATCCCCAATGGCTCCCAGCCGCTCTGGAACTAAGCTGCCGGCATCTCGAAGAGGACAAGGAAGAGCTGCAGAAATCTTCTTACAGCGCCCCGGCCGAAGCGCTGCGACATCTCTGGATGATCGAGCAGAACTGCCTGCAGGATTTCAGCCATTTCACCGATCCCGAAGTCCTCTCAGCCGCCCAGCAAAAACTTGCGGATACATTTCAACGCCTGGTTGCGGGAATGCCGAACTCTCTCCCGCAATCCCCTTGGCGGAATTATGCAGATCAGTTCATCGTCCGCCGCAAAGAAACCGGTTTCCCGCATGACCTGGTGAAAATTCCGAAAGCCGACCGCATTAGTCTTCCCAATGGGGTTCTCTATGGCGCCTTTGCCAATATCCTGTCCAATCTCGACGGTGAAAAAAGTCTGGGGGAGGTTTTCCGGGAAGCGGAATATGAGCGCGGCATTCTTTTCAGCGAAACGGAAGTTAAAAAGAATGTTGATGCGATCTGTTATCTGGCCGATTACGGCTATCTCGAACTGGTCAAGTCTGCCTCTTTGGACCAGGAGACGATTGTTTCGGCTCTGCACATGCTTGGCGTCAAACGCGGTGATTTGCTGATGATCCACTCGTCGTTGTCTGGTTGCGGCCATATCCAAGGCGGCGCTGGCGCCCTGATTCAGGCAATCCAGACAGCTCTTGGCTCGGATGGAACCGCCCTGTTCCCCACCTTCACCCGCCCCTACATCTACCTGGGAGATTCCCTGAACAAAGCCTATAATTACCGCCCCTTTGATGCTGCCGACCCCGAACAGGTCTGGACCGGCTCCGTCCCGAAAGCCCTGCTGCGGCAGAATGCCCAGGGTCTGCTGCGCAGTCGCCATATCACCCACTCCTGGGCCGGCTTCGGGCCTCTGGCAAAGGCCTGCCTGCAGGAACAAACCGCCTGCGAAGCGCCGTCAGGCGCCAGCAGTCCGATGGGGAAAGCGTTGCAGCACAGCGGCAAAATCCTCTACATAGGCTGTCCTATCGCGGCAACCACCTTCCTGCATTTTCTCGAAGATCATTGCGAGCTGCCTTTCCTCGACAGCGCCGTCTGCCGCTGCAAAAACCCCGATGGCTCCCTGAAAACCGTGCTGCTCGAAAAACATCTGCCGGGACACCGTGATTTCTATCGTGGAAACAACGCCGAGCAGTGCAAATTCTTCCAAAGGGCGTCCGAAGCCGGACTGGAAATCCGCAAAACCGCATTAGGCACCGGCTTCCTGCAGTTGATCGACATGCAGCAGCTCTTCGAAATCGGAAAAGAGCTTATCACAAACGATCCGCGCATCCTGCTCTGTGATGATCCGGCCTGTGCCTTCTGCAGCAGATTCTGATTTTTTTTAACAACGAAAAAACACAAAAAGACACGAAAAAAATTCATGGCAGTAGCGTTGACTGCTTTCCTTGCATAGTACTTCCCTTGAATTTTTTTTCGTACTACTATCGCAAATTTTCTTGTTTTTGTAAAAAGATTTTCTGTATGAACACGGACGGACACTGTCCCCGAATCAACCCCGAAGGGGCGTTACATACCAGCCCAGGGCAAGCAAGGCCGCCAGGCCACAGCGACGCCCTGGGTTAGTATC
>JAQVUB010000406.1 GCA_028699735.1 Lentisphaeria bacterium
CCGCTGAATTATATTTCCGCTATCTGTTGAGCAACCCGGATTTCACCTGCATTCTAAGCGGTGTCGACAGCCCGGAACAGCTGCAGGAAAACCTGCGCATCGTTCAGGCAGGAGTGCTGCCCGCAGAACTCCTGCAGAAAATTGACGGCATCGTGCCGGAATTCCCCGAAGAATTAATCCGGCCTTCCTCCTGGCCACGCTGATTTGCAGCCGCCCCTTCCATAACAACGCCATGGAACCCGTCAAAAAACTTTTTCGTTGTTTAAAAATTGGGTTGGTGGGCGCCAGCTGATGCCAGGCGGTTGATGCTCACCGTATCAGGGTTTGATCAGTTCGAGTATGCCATATTCTTCGATGATATGGAAATTGGGTGTTTCGGCCTGTTGGGGGAAGGAAGAGAGTTCCTTGCTTGGCAGATAGCGTGAATAATTGTATCTTGCCAGAAAAATCCGCCAGGGCTGCCCCGGGCCGAATTTGGCGCCGTATTTTTCGAGTTCTTTGCGCGGGATGGCCATTTCCATACTCCAGCTGCCGTCTTGATCATGCCAGTTGTTCAAAGTGCCCTGCACCTGGGCAGCGACCTTGAGCTCGAAAGGGGAGGAAGTCAGAAGGTCATTCATCAGGCAACCCCGCCCCGGAATAAAATAAGTCGTCATTTTATTGGCTGGAGTGGCGTACAGCTCCCAGTAATAGGTGTCACTTCCCGGTTTGACGAATACTTCGGCGACATCACCAAGCGAAAAGTGCGGCAGCTGATCTTCCTGTCCGTAGGCATGCACATCCGAATCTGGAAAAATTGCGCCAACATACAGGTAATGGTCATCCCAGAGCAGGCGATATTCGCCAGGTTCACGCAGAACCTTTCCAACCGAAGACTGCATGGCCAGAGGGGTCTTTTCGTATACTCCACGTCCGAGCTGCAAGCAATGCGACGGGGCAGTCTGCCAGGCCGCCTCGGCCAGATTCCCATCCAACTGCAAGGGAGTTGCGGTATAAACTGCTTTGACAGAAGCCGGTGCACGGTTTTGCAGGCAAAACGTGCTGCAACCCGCAAGCAAACTCGCCAGACCAGCCGCCAATAGAGATTTCAGGGAAAATAAATGCATCTTACTCGCTTCCTTCCATGGATTAATCATACAAAAGAGCCGGAACAAAACAGGGAACATCCCAGATACCTGAAGTAACGTACTGCCCCGCAGAAAATTTGCAATTTCAACCGGTAAGCTTTCATTTAATGTTTTCCAATATCCCATACTGAATGGGAAGCCATTTCAAATTCTCTTGGTCTACCGGAAACAATGGCGGACACACTTTGAAAGCGATACCTTACCTATTTCAACCTCGCTAGATAATATTGTCCTGTTGGTGAATGAGTTCTCTGTGCAGTTCTTCGGCGAGATATCCGTCGCTGCGGCAATGCATATCGGAAATCCCGCGGTGGATTTCAGTGTATAAGCGCGACCTGTACAGCTTGTCGAACGCTTCGCGTAACGGCACTCCGGCAAGCCTGGCATATGCATTGATGGTGCCCTCATAAACATAATTTTTAATATATTCGCCGGCCTTCTTCATATTTGCCAAGCCTCCACGAAAGAAAGGTACTGGTCTATGACTTTCTGATTTTTGAAGCAATGCTGAAAATTCGGCTTGTTGTATCGCAAGCGCCTGATTGCATCCCGTGCAGAAATAATGTCCCGGAAATATAGTTGCAGTGTTTGAATCACTTTGTCATTAGCCACTCCGCCGATAATGATGTCGAAGGGATCATCCACCGGCTGCCCCAAACGGCAATTGGTGATAAACTGCAACCACTTAAGCGAATGGGTATTAAACTCCAGAATACGAATGTCACCAGCTAATTTTTCGCTTGCCTTTTCGAGGAAATGATAGGCGCTGACCACCCCCTTGCCACGCGTTTCCTTGAACCGCTCCGCCCAGCGAACCGCCTGGTCTTCGAGGGGAGTGAGATAGAATCCTTTGCCGAAATCGGTCTTTTCTCGCGAAAACGAAAGGTCGGGTTTTTTGATTGCCGTGTACGAGCCGTGATATAATATCATCGCAGAACACCTCTTGTTTTCATCAAGCCAAGCAAGTCGCGAACGACCCACTCTTTTCCCTGCGTGTGAAGGACATCGTAGCAAGGCACAATATAGTTATCGAGAATATCGCTTTCGTCGACCAGCATTGCGTAAATCTTGTCGCCGCTCGTGCCAAGCTCCTCGGCTAATGCTTCAATACAAAACACCGCGAAAAAAGATTGTTCGGGAGTCATATCTGTCATTTTCGCATTACCTCAAAATATTACTGTCGGCCTCGTGAGAGTCACTGAAATTGTCAGTTTCTCATATTTTGTGAAGTATCTGCTGGAGAAGTATTCCCTGTTGGAACAAACGGTTTGCAAAAAACGGTTGCCGGAGGCATAAGCTCACAAAAGCAAGGGGCATTCCTTTGGGAAATGGGATTATCAATAAACTATAGTTTGCAACCATTGGATTGCAAGCAAGCCCCTTTTTTTCAAGTGACGCTGCCCGGATGA
Source organism: Lentisphaeria bacterium (assembly GCA_028699735.1). Lineage (GTDB taxonomy): Bacteria > Verrucomicrobiota > Lentisphaeria > Oligosphaerales > Oligosphaeraceae > JAQVUB01. The sequence goes on from JAQVUB010000406.1 coordinate 2,537, forward strand.
ACATACCGCAGCCCTATATCGTCAAGTTGGAGCGGGGCAAAGGCTCCATCAGCCGGAAAGTCATCTCCCGATATGTCGCTGCATGCGGGAAAAAGTTGAAATTTTCTTGGTCTGAATACAGGCCGTACGTACGTCCCGTATGTAGTTCAGGCTTTAGCCTGCCGTATGTACGTCGTATGTAGTTCGGGCTTTAGCCTGCCGTATGTACGTCGTATGTAGACCCCATCCAAAAAGGGTTTTATTACCACGGAACACACGGAAAACACGGAAAATTTAAAGGTGATGGCTTTGACGGATAGGCCTGCCAGTGAAAACTTTGCCTGGGGGCTGTGGATTGTCGAAAACAGATGGCGTAACCTACTTCCCTCCATCTCTTTTTCACAATCGGCAGGCTGATAGCACAATTTTTGCAAGCGATCTCATCCGTCAAAGCAACAATTTCTAAAAAAATTCCGTGTGTCTTCCGTGTATTCCGTGGTCAAAAACCCTTTTTGGACGGGGTCTACATACGACGTACATACGGCAGGCTAAAGCCCGAACTACATACGACGTACATACGGCAGGCTAAAGCCCGAACTACGTACGGCAGGCTGAAGCCCGAACAACGTACGGCAGGCTGAAGCCCGAACTACATACGGCGGGAACCCATGAACTCCTGGCGGGGATCGCTCCATCCGGTACCCGGAATGTCCTCGAATGGGTATTCGGCATCGGAGATATCAAGACCAAACAGTGGCTGACCAAAGTGAAATATGATTGACAGG
>JAQVUB010000407.1 GCA_028699735.1 Lentisphaeria bacterium
TGACAGGTCTGACAGGTCTGACAGGTCTGACAGGTCTGACAGGTCTGACAGGTCTGACAGGTCTGACAGGTCTGACAGGTCTGACAGGTCTGACAGGTCAGTTCTTGGGTGTCCGAAAAAGTCTTGGGGTTGCTTACAAGTTTGCGGTCAAGGTTCTGCCTGCGTCGAAGGCTTTCAGGTTAGCCTGAACGATTTCTTCGCCTTTGCGTGCAAACATCTTCCGGATGGCATCGGTGAGCAGACCCGCCGGGAGTTCGAGGAAATTGGAGATAGCCCCCAACAGCACCATGTTCGCGGCGCGCGGGCTGCCGGCGGTTTTTGCCATCTCATCGGCATCCATGACTGCAGTGCGGGGAAATTTCCGCAGTTCCCCAAGGATCAATTCCAGTTCTGGATAATCGCCGATATTGCGGATGGGGGTGGTATTGGCGAGCAGGACGCCTTTTGCGGAAAGGTATGGCAGCTGCCGCAATGCTTCCATCGGTTCCATACCTAGCACGACATGCGCGGTGCCCAGTTCGATCAGATCGGATTTGACAGGAGCACTGGACAGTCGCAGATGTGCCACAACAGAACCGCCGCGTTGTGCCATGCCATGGACTTCCGATTGCTTGACCTGGATTCCCTGGCTGACAGCGGCCTGACCGATGATGGCGGCAATCGTCAGAATCCCCTGCCCCCCGACGCCCGCTAAAACGATATCACTTTTCATCTTCCTTTCCTTTCTAATGACAGGAGCCCGGATTATTTTTTCTTGCGCAGAGTCTGAATGCATTCACGGCGGGCAATGACGACTGACAAACCACGATAAGCGATCTCTTCCTTCAACACTTCGACATTCCCCGCAAGATTCTTTGGCAGCGGGATGATAACGCGGAGGTGTTCCGGGGCGACACCAATTCCTTTGCAGATGTCATCGAGCCGTCCGCTGCCGAGGGAATCCTGTCCGCCGGTCATGCCGGTGGTATCATTATCGACAATCAGAATGGTGATCGGGGAGTTTTCCCAGACTGCATCAAGCAGACCAGTCATCCCGGAATGGGTGAAGGTTGAGTCTCCGATGACCGCAATGGCTGCCTGCAGTCCGGCGTCTGCGGCTCCTTTTGCCATGGAAATGGAAGCACCCATGTCGACACAGGTGGAGATGGCATTGTAAGGTGGCAATGCACCAAGCGTGTAACACCCGATGTCACCAAATACCTTGCTGCCCGGAAAATCTTTGCAGGCTTCATTGAGTGCGTCGTAAGTATTACTGTGGGGACAACCATCACAGAGCCTGGGTGGACGGTTGCGCAACAGTTCAGCGGCGGCAGGGGTTTCTGGCAGTGTCAGCTTGAAGGCCTCCCGAATGATGCGGGGGTTCAGTTCACCGATCCGGGGCAGGACGCCACTTAGACGTCCCAGTATGCGAGAATTTCCCAGCGGGCCGCGGAGCTGTTGTTCGACAAAGGGCATGCCTTCTTCAACAACCATGATCTGTTTGCAGTCCTGAATCAGTTTTTTCAATTTCTCCTTTGGCAGCGGATACTGACTGATTTTCAGGATGGGATAGGGGCACTTCCCGGCAAAGGCCTCCTGTACATAATTGAAAGCCAGCCCGGTGCAGACGATCCCCAGACTCTTGTCCGTGCCTTCATAATACAGATTCCAGGGAGAATTTTCACTCGAAGCCGCAAAAACGGCTTGCTTGTCACAGAGTTTGCTGTAATTCTGACGGGCAATCGCCGGCAAAAGAACAAAACGGCGGGCATTTTCCGGCAAACGCAAGGTGTTTTCCGGTTTTTTCTCGCGTAACTGGACATTTGCCCGGGAATGTGAGAGGCGGGTGGTGAAGCGCAATAGGACTGGAATTTCCTGCTTTTCAGACAGTTCAAAGGCGTAAGCAGCCATGTCATAGGCTTCTTGCTGACTGGCGGGTTCCAGGCAGGGGATCATAGCGAATTGCGCATAAAAGCGGGAGTCCTGTTCATTCTGGGAAGAATGCATGGAAGGATCATCCGCAGCTGCAACCAGCAGTCCACCGTTGGTGCCGGTAATGGCGGCGTTGACGAATCCGTCTGCGGCGACATTGAGTCCGACATGTTTCATGCAGACGACAGCCCGTTTGCCGGCAAAGGACATGCCCAAGGCTTCCTCCATGGCGACTTTTTCATTGCAGGACCAGCTTCTGTGCACATTGCGCAGGGCAGCTTCCTGGGAAGCCTGAAAGTATTCCATGATTTCTGTAGAAGGGGTGCCGGGATAAGCATAGCAGCCGGAGACACCGGCGTCCAGAACACCTTGCGCGAAGGCCTCATCTCCTAACAAGAGTTTTACTGACATCGGTATATTTTTCCTTTCATGTGATCTGTCTGTAATACGTCAGTGAATCCGGATAACAGAAAATTCTTTTTGACAACGAAATTCACGAAATGACACGAAAAAAATTTCATGGTCTTGAAGTCGGATTGATTATGTGTATCGTTTCCCATGAAATTTTTTTCGTGTTCTTTCGTGAATTTCGTTGTTAAAAAAACTCTGTTATCTGGATTCACAGTTGCATTACGGAAATTCATTCAGTTTTCGGCGGCCATTCAGCGCCAGATTCAGGGTTGCTGCGTCGGCATAGCTCAAGTCCGCGCCGGCGGGGATTCCTGAAGCGATACGACTGATCAGAATGGGCATACCGCGGAATTCCTCAGCCAGGAAGTGTGCCGTTGCTTCGCCCTCGAGATCGGGGCTGGTGGCGATGATCAGTTCGGTGATCAGGCTGTTTTGCAATCGTTCACGCAATTCCCGGATGCGCAGGTCGGCGGGGCCTTTTCCATTGAGCGGGGAGAGCTTGCCGCCGAGCACGTGATACATTCCACGATACGCATTCGAGCCTTCAATGACTGCAATCTGCGAGGCATTTTCGACGACACAGATCAGGTTTTGCTGCCGGTTTGCTGATGAGCAGATCGGGCAGAGTTCCTGTTCTGAGTAATTTCCGCAGCAGTTACAGGGTCGGATCTGCCGGCGGAGTTTCTGCAAATCTTCCCCCAGGGCGACGAGTTGTTCTTCGGGCCAATCGAGCAGAGCCATGGACAGACGTTCTGCTGTGCGTTTCCCAATGCCCGGCAGGCGGTTGAGTTTTTCGGACAGCCGTTGCAGGGCTTTTGGCATGCTTGAAATCATGGGCATTGATAAAAAGGGGGCAGGGGGCAGTTACTTGCCATTGACAACTGAAAACTGACAACTGACAACTTAGTCTGTTCTAGATTCTTTGTGGCCATTGTGTTGTGCCGGTACACGGGCATCAATAACGGTCGTTCCC
>JAQVUB010000408.1 GCA_028699735.1 Lentisphaeria bacterium
ATCCCCCCAGCAAAGGCAACATCACGATGCCCGTTGATGAGCAGGGATTCGGTCAGCATCTGGAAGTCTTTCCGGTAATCGGTGCCAATATAATCAAAGAAATTGCCCTTACTGCTTCGATTGATGCAGACCACTGGTATCTTCTCCTGAAAAAGGCGCTGTTCGATGCATGGAGATAGATCTGCATCGATCAGGATACCATCCACCTTTCGGGCGCATAAATTGGCCAGTTTATCCCAGGAGCACAATTCCGGATCCCCATCGGGGCTGTTGAGTTGAGAAGCGATCAGGCAATAATCAGCCTTGCCGGCTTCCTCCTCGATTGCCGACAACAGCAAACTGTAGAATTCATGACGGAAGGTCGGCACCACAACCGCAAGCGCATGACTGCGCATACTGCGCAAAGAAGACGCCAGCAGATTCTTGCGGTAATTCAACTGCTGGCAGGCCTGAAAGACTTTCCGCCGGGTTTCCTCTTTGACGTGGATATCCCCATTCAGAACCCTGGATACCGTCATATGCGAAACGCCCGCACTGTGCGCAACATCATGCCGTGTAATCGTCTTTTTACTCCGAATCATATCATTTCCCGGAATGATTGTGCAAAAAAAAGCATGCACACACAAAAATCCGTTCCTGCACACTGAACATACACTATAAAATCACCTTGAGATGGACTGCCTGCCGCAACCGCAAAACCAGCGTCTTTGAGCATTGCTGACAATCAGATGAACAGGGTGCTGTTGCTGTTGCGGGCCATTTCGACGAAGCTGGCGACGCCGGCCACTTCGTCTACCTCGATCAGTTCCTCACGGGTGATTCCCATGACCCCCATGGCCATCTCGCAGGCAATGAATTTCACGCCGAGTTCTTTCGCCTGACGCAGCAGTTCCGGCAGCGTCGTGACATTGTCCCGGGCCATAACTTTTTTCATCATCAGCGTGCCCATGCCACCCATATTCATTTTCGACAGGGCAAGCTTGTCAGCACCCTTGGGCAACATCCAGCCAAACATCCGCGAGATCAAACTCTTGCGAACCGCTGGAGCGGGATTCTTGCGCAGCACACTCAAGCCCCAGAAGGTAAAGAAGATGCCGACTTTCTGACCGGCCGCCGCCATGCCGCAGGCAATGATCAACGCCGCCATCGCCTTGTCCAGATCATTGCTGAACAAAACCAGAGCCGCACCGGATTGCCGTACCCCTGCCCCATTCGCCGGCACCGTTTCTGCACCAGGAGCCTGCTTTTGAATAATCGCCTGAAAATAATCCTCTTTGCGAGAGCTGCTCAAAACCGTATTGCCGCTGGATTTGCTCCAGCTTTCCAAGTCCGGTTCAAAGGACAAAGGCCCCAGCAGCTCGATGCTGTCACCATTTTGCAGTTTCTCCATTTCCTGTTTGAGACGTACCACCGGCCCCGGACAGGCCAGAGCACGCACGTCCAGAGTCTTTACCGGAGCGGCACTGGGTGCCTTGGACTCAACCACCTTGACCGGACAGTTTTCCGTGCAGGCCGCGAGCGCCTTCGGAGCGGAAGACAAAGCCGGGTTCTGGCTCATCTTCCAGGTTAGATAGCCCCCGGAGACCGTCGCCACCTGAAAACCACGCTGCTTCAGAATGCGTTCGGCAATATAGGAACGCAAGCCGGACTGACAGAAAACCAAGATCTGGCGATCCCGGGGCAGCTCCTCGAAACGTTTGCGCAGTTCGGTCAGCGGGATATTCACTGCACCAGGAACAGAACCGAGCTCATTCTCCGCCTTTTCACGGGTATCGAGCAGCTGAGCATTGTCCGGCAGCGCATCAAAATGCACGACCTGGCTCAGACCACTGAGCACATTTTCAGCGATCATACCGGCGAAATTGACTGGATCTTTGGCCGAGGAATATGGCGGTGCATAGGCGAGTTCCAGGTCAGCGAGATCCTGCACCTTCATTCCCTGACTCATGGCTGTGGAAATCACATCAATGCGCTTGTCAACCCCTTTGCTGCCGACAATCTGAACCCCGATCAGCTTGCCGTCCGAGGTAAAAATCACCTTCATATGCAGCGGAGCCCCGCCGGGATAGTACGATGCATTCGAATTCGGATGCAGATAAATTTTCTGATACGGATCGAGTTTCCCCCTCAGCTGACGCTCATTGTAGCCGGTGCTGGCGGCGGTCAGGCCTCCCACCTTGATAATCGAGGTGCCCAGGGTTCCATTGAACTTGCGGGAACGTCCGCAGATATTATCCGCCGCCATGCGAGCCTGCCGGTTGGCCGGCCCGGCCAGTGCGATAGCCGTCTGTCCGCCGAAAATCGGGTCTTTGACTTCGATGACATCGCCAATGGCATAGATATCCGGATCGCTGCTGCGTAATTGCTCATCGGTGACGATATGCCCATGACTGCCCAGAGTCAGCCCTGCAGATCGAGCCAGCTCGGAGTTCGGCTTCACCCCGACGCAAAGCACGGCAAATTCCGTCTGCAGCCGTCGTCCATCCGCCAGAATGGCTTCCAGACCCTCCTTAGCTGATTCGATGCTGGTCAATTCCGCGCCCAGTTCGACGCCGATCCCCTGCCGGCGCAGTTCATCCACCAGCAGATTGCTCATTTCCTGATCGAGCGTCGGCAGCAGATGCCTGCCGCGCTGGATCAGGGTCACTTCACAACCGCGCTCGCGGAGATTCTCAACCAGCTCAACACCGACATATCCTCCGCCTGCAACCACAATCCTGCGGGGCTTTTCGCTTAAGGCGGCATCCAGTTTGTCGAGATCATCCAACGTCCATAAGCGAAATACCCCAGGCAGAGAATTGCCGGGCAGCGGATCGGCACTGGGCAGAGAACCCGTCGACAAAATCAGCTTGTCATAGCTTTCCGTACTTTCCGCGCCGGATTCAAGATTCCGCAGCAACACCGTTTTGGCTGTCCGGTCAATGCTCACCGCCTCGCAGCGAACTCGGGTATCGACATTGAAGCGCGCACGAAACTTTTCCGGAGTCATGATCAGCAGCGAACTGCGATCCTTGATCACCCTACCCAGAAAATAAGGGAGACCGCAATTGGCGTAGGAAATCTCCGAACCGCGCTCCACCAGAACAATCTCCATCTGCTCATCAAGACGGCGCAAACGCGCAGCCGCCCCGGCCCCCCCGGCAATTCCGCCAATTATAACAACTTTCATCCGAGTCTCCATTGAAAATGAAAAGCAAAGAGATCAATCTGCCGCGCATGAACCGCAGCAATATAATTGGATACTATAATACCTTAACCATGTCAGAACAAACAGCATCGGAAACAGAGCAAAGAT
>JAQVUB010000409.1 GCA_028699735.1 Lentisphaeria bacterium
CCCGCCGCTCGACCAATTTCGGCGAAAAAGGTTTCGGTATTGGCGTGTGCAGTATTTTTCCAACCCAACAAGTCTAAACAGGAGAATGACCATGAATCAGAAAGTAATGTCCATCTTTACCCGTACCCCCATGCATGTCGGAGCAGGCTCCTCCGTCGGCGCAGTCGATCAACCAATTATCAGAGAACGACATACCGGATTCCCGGTTATCCCGGGTTCCAGCCTCAAAGGGGTATTGACAACACTGTGGGCAGATGAAACGAACCTGAATAAAAATAAGAAACGCATTCAGGAGAGCGATCTGGAGCTCCTGTTCGGAAGCGACGACAACGATCATGCCAAAGCCGGAAAGCTCCTCATCGGCGAGGGAAAAATCCTCGCCTTCCCCGTGCGCTCCGCCAAAAATGCCTTCGCCTGGTGTACCTGCCCGCTGGTTTTGGCACGCGCAAAACGCGATCTCGGGCTGAGTGTCCCTGCATTTGCAATCAATGGAGCCGATGAATGCCTGGCACCGGCATCAATGACCATGAAAGGCAAGGTGGTCTTGGAGGAATATTGCCTCAATCATTCTGGAGATGTTCATGAGGGTCTGACGAATGCATTGCAGGGAATTTCCGACGATGCGGCATGGCTGGATGAATTACAAAGCCATCTGGTCATTTTATCCGATGAAATGTTCAGTTACTTTGTCGAAAATGCCTGCGAAATTGCACAGCATGTGCGAATTGATGCAGATACTGGCACCGCAATCCCCGGTGCACTTTTCAACCAGGTCAATGTGCCTTCTGAAACCATGTTTTATACTGTTCTTCATGAGGCCGAGGAAGGGCTTGCTGAAAAGGTTTCGGTAAAACTGGCCGAACAGGATCATGTCCTGCAGATTGGTGGGGATGCTGGTGCGGGCCTGGGATGGTGTACTGTAAAACTATTGAATAAATTGGCTTAACTCAAAGGAGAAATATCCCATGAAAAATATGGAACAATTACGCTCAAAAAATGCTCTGCAGGCTGCCGCTGATAAACCGTTTGAAGGACGCAATGAAGGCGATATCATCAAAAAAGTTCCGACCATGATCCAGCAGAATGGGTTTCTTGGAGCGCTGGCCTTTGCGATTGAAGATGAAGCGCGCATTGCAAAGCAGAAAAAAGAACACGGGAATGGCACAGATAAAGAATCCGGCTATGCACGAGCTTTTCAAGCCATACTGAAACATCTGCAGAGTCCTGAGGTGGCTATATGCCCTAAAGAGATTCAATGCCTGCTTGGGTTTGCGAAGTGGCTTTGCGCGGATGACCGTGATTCGGTGGAGCTTCGTATGGTTACCGCTGAAGCCATGGCCTACATGAATGTGTTGCGTCGATTCGCAAAATAAGGAGCTGGCCATGTATACAACAACCGATGCCATTCGAGTTCTCCTTGGAAACAGCTATGAGGCCTGTCAATCTCCATCCTTGCGATTGAATAAGTATCTTTCGCTGGATTCGGGCAATGAAAAACAGCGCACTCAGGAAATCAATCAAATCGTTTCCTGTTGTAATAAATATGCTAAACAGCCGCCTTTGGAAAGAAAATTTACCCGGGCACTTAGCCTGGTGGCACGCCTGGCGGGAAATTTGATTGTCAATCAGGCTGGAGGAATTTTGGAGAATGCAGGTTTATGTCTTGATCCCTTGCGGGGCTATCCCTATATTCCCGGCAGTGCGGTCAAGGGTGTTGCTCAAAATGCCGCATGGCTGGAATGGAAAGACAACCCGAGTGCAGAGCTGGCTTTGCGGATTGCCCGGGTTTTTGGCTACCCTACGCAGCATCGCGATCTGGATTTAGTATTGGAAAAGGTGCTGCCTCCCAAAATGAACGCTCTGGCTGGTTCAGTATCCTTTCTGGCCGCCGTACCCTGCAGTGTCGATGGTGAGAAACCCATGCTGGATACAGATATCTGCACTTCACATCATCCTAATTACTATCAGGGAAAGCAAAAGCAAGCCTATGACGATGAAAGTCCGATTCCGTTGGTATTCCCGGTTGTTCAAGCAGGGGCAACATTTCTCTTTCAAATGGTTCCGTTGCTTCGAGCCGATGAAGAAATTTGCCAGGATGCCCGGCGCTGGTTAATCGATGCCATTTGCAATTGCGGAATGGGAGCTAAAACTGCTGCAGGATATGGTTGGTTCTCTTTTGATGAGCAGAGTTCTGAACAGTGGTTGCAGATGGTCAAAGAAAGAATCAACAAAAAACGAGCGGAGCGTATTGAACTGCAGAATCAACAGCGTGCGCTCGAAGAAAAGAGACTCAAGGATGAACGGGTTGCTCACGAAAGAGCAGCGGAAAAAGCACGTCAGGAAACAATGACTCCAGAGGAAATTTTGAATGAAAAAATCAAGCAGATGAGCGGGGAACAATTTTTTACCCGTATCGGGCAGTTTTGCCAGACCGGGCGTCTTGCGGTGGCACCTGATGAAAAGGCGGCTCTGTTGCGTGCGCTGAAGGAACCCCGGCATGAGGTATGGGAACAGATACGGGTCATGAAAAAAGGAAAAAACACTCCAAACTGGCCACAGATTGTAAACGAGATTTTTACCCTGCATAAACAATTGTATAATGGGGAGAAGATGTCATGAATGAAATGAAGGCTGAAGTAAGGTTGATCACTCCTTGTTTTTGTGCAGGCGCAGATCAGCAGCAGGCTGAAATTCGGGTGCCCTCAATACGAGGCCAGTTGCGTTGGTGGTTTCGGGTTCTTGGCGGCAGCCCGGCAGCGGAAAGAGAAGTATTTGGCGGGATCAGCCGGCAGGGCGAAGAAGAAAAACCGGCGGCCAGCCGGGTTTGTCTGCGAATTTCAGAGATCATGAATCAGTATGGCGAAGCACAGGATTTGCCTGGAGGCACAAACAGTCCTCTTGGTTACCTGTTTTATTATGCAAAGGTTTCCGGAAACAGGGAGAACATCTATCGTTTTCAAAAGCCGGGCTGGCTGGCTCCGGGAAGCCGTTTAACACTTCATGCCTCTTTTCGTCGTCCGCTGGCAGACGTTGAAAGGGAACGATTTGTTCGTTCCTGGCAGGCATTTTTGGCCTTGGGCAGTCTTGGTTTGCGACAGACTCGCGGCATGGGAGCTTTGGCGGTAAAGGAACTGCAAACTTTTGCAGAGTTTGAAGAAGCCTGTCGAAAAATGTGGCCAGGGATCAAAAAATGGTATGTTACCAATTCTCCCCAAGAGCCCTTTTTCTGTTCGAACTGGAAAGAGGCTTTGATTTCTCTTGAAGCGGCTCTGGGTTGGATTCGCCAGCACGGG
>JAQVUB010000410.1 GCA_028699735.1 Lentisphaeria bacterium
TCTGGCGGTTTTGCAGGTTTTTCAGGTCGGCTGCAAAGCAAGTGGCGGTCGGAGTCTGTTCGAATTTCAGCAGAGTGCTGATTTCAGGGACGACATTGAGCTGTTCGCAGACAGCCAAGCTGCGCCCCCAGAATTCCGCCGCTTCCTGAGTTTCCCCATCCAAGGCTAGTTTTTCCGCGCGACGAGCCAGAAACAGCGGAAAGAACTGCAGCTGATAAAGGATTTTCAGGGAGAACATATTCAGGCTGTCCTTGCGGGCGAAATCGAGCATTTCACCGGTGCTCCAGATGCGGTCGTTAAGCAGGGTTGGCGGGGCTTCGGGGACGGTCAGTGTGGCGCTGTCAAACGCTTCGATGACCCGTTTGCGATGGACATCATTGAACAGATGTGATTGTTCGAGAGCAAATTTCCGGGAGTAGAATTCATTGAGCTCGAGCAGCTCGGCGACGCCGGGTCCCTTCAGGTTGAAGAAGATGCGCAAGTGGGCAAGGCGTTCGACTTCTTTTACCGTAATCACCTGTTCCAGCTCATTCTGACGGTAAAGGAATTTTGCCGTTAGGCGTTGTGGTGCGCTTGGCGGGGCTTCAGGATTGTAGTCCGGGTTGGGGACTTTTTGCATTTCATCATGTCGGATGACGGATCGCATGGTGCTGCGCTCGACCAGTTCGCTGCCGTCGTAGTCTGCAATGATGCCGCCAAAGATGATATAATCCTGGGAGCCCGGTGGCATAGCGCTGTCGGCAATCTGAACCAGGGGAGCCAGGCCGGGAATATTTAACAGACCACGCAGGATATTTTCGAGGTCGCGGGCATAAGTCATGCCCAGCCCGGGAATGCCGGATGACATTTCAGTGATGACCAGCGAACGCTGTAAAATATCCTTATGCAGGATGCGCAGGGAGAGTTCCCGGAATTCGCGGATTTTCGGCAGTTCCGCGGCCAATTCGCCGGGCAGGGTGCTTTCTCCTCCGGCCAGATCAATCAAATCCTGCAGCATTTTGCAGAGAGTCAGGCAGATGCCATGCTTGTTGGCAATGTGCGCGGCATAATCAGTAGCAGAGAGGTATTCCTTGAAGGCCACCGGTAAAATCGAGCGAAACTTGCTGGTCAGATTTTTTTCAAGGATTTTCGCAAAATGATCGATGTTTTCGTTGTCGGGATGCAGCTTGAAATACAAACTCAGTTCAGGGGCTTTGGCGTCATGAAGCAGTTGGCGGAAGGTCTTGTAATCTTTGGCGGCTTCCCAGAATTCCGATTTTGCGGCGAGTATTTCGATGTGTTTCGTCCACAGGGTGCTTCGCAGGGTTGCGGCGGTTGAAGCGAATTTGAGCAGACGCTCTTTTGCTTTGTCGAATGAATTTTGGTAGCGCTTATCATTCAGCCAGGTCTGAAGGAGTTCCGAGAAGCTGCGTTCACAGGTTTCCAGCTGCCGTTGCAATTGCGCGGGATTTGCGGCTTTGGCCAGATTTTCCGCTGTGCCAAGTTCTTTGAAGAGGATGTTTTCCAGAGGTTGCAGGGAGCTGTTGAGGATTTTTCCCGGTAGTTCCTGGCGAGTGCGTTCGAAATCGGCCAGTGTGCTGATATCTCCAATCAGAGCCAGGCTGCTGTTAGCGGAGAGAATGTTGCGGGTTTCGTCAAGCAGGTTCAGTGCTTTTCCACCGAAGCCGGATTCCAGCAGGGCATTGGCTTCCGCTTTGGAATCAAGCAGTCGGCGTTTGAGAGCAAGGACATCCTGAATTTGATCAAGGGCAGTCAGTAACTCCTGACGCTGCAAAACACCACTTTCTGGAATCGTCACCGGATGGGCAGAAACCCAGGCGCGGAAGGCTGCGGCGTCCGGGTCATTGGCGGAAGCGAAAAGAAGGTCAATCCCGGCATCGGAAGGGCTTGCAGAAAGCGGAGTTTTCAAGGCCTCCCGGAGTTTTCCCAGCATGTCAGCCATGCTGTTCCAGTCGGTATTGCCGGCAAAAATGGTTGGATCGACGCGCAGTCCGCCGCTGGCATCAAGACGAACAAGGGCACCGGCCTGGGCCGCCAGCGTTTTGGCGAGAGTCCGGTTACTTATGTCTGCCGCCTGGGTCTGTTGTTCATGGATGAAGTCGAGCAGCCCCGGATCAAGGGATTCTTGGTTTTGTGAATCCAGATACCAGGTCAGGAGGGCATACCGGGTTTCAGCGGAAAGAGTGTCCGGGAAAGAGTTCTTCCAGGTTCCGTTTTCGCGTTGGACTCCCGGTGGTAGCTGCAAGCTGCGGCAGCCGGAAAACAGCAACACGACCAGAGCCAGAAAACTCAGGGTTCTGCGAAGGGGCTGTTGTACCAACGAAAGTGAAATCATAAGAGGAACACCGGATTAATAAATGGATCAAATATTTCCGGACGGCAGGGTGCCGTCCGGGAGCAAGGTCGTTCAGTTGATTTTTTTGACGATATAATCGTGATTGCGCTTGCTGATCACCTCAATATTAAAGGTGACATTTTCCATTGGTTTGCCAGACTGTGTGCCAATGGCCTCGAGCTTGTCGAGAATTTCCATACCCTGGGTCACCTGGCCGAAAACGGCGTGGCGTCCATCCAGATGGGGGGTGGGCCCGAAGCAGATGAAAAACTGGCTGCCATTGGTACCGGGGCCGGCATTGGCCATCGAGAGAATGCCGCGTTTCGTGTGCTTGAGCTTCGGTGAAAATTCATCGGCGAAGCGATAGCCGGGGCCGCCGGTGCCAGGCATGCCGGAAGCGCCGCGTTTGGAGTTGGGGCAGCCGGCCTGAGCCATGAAGCCGTTGATGATCCGGTGAAAAGACATCCCCTTGTAGAATTCAGCTTCAGCGAGGCTAATGATATTAGCGACCGTATTGGGCACTTCATCCTCAAAAAGCTCAACCAGAATGTCCCCTTTGCTGGTGGCAATGCGAATTACGGGATTCTTTTCCTGCTCAACGGGCTGTCCATTCATTTCTGCCAACTCCTTTTTCGAAAATTGAAACATCTTACCATCTTTTTTTACCGTGACCATCTGATCACGGCTTATTATTTCACCCTCGAATATCCTGCCATCAAGCAACTTGACGCTGCCGGCATGAAGCTGCAGAAAAAGGACAGAAGCTACGAAGAACGAAAAGCGAAAAATCCAATTCATGACTTGTCTCCAATATCTGGTTCTATAACAAAAGGTAATTTACCTAATTTAACTCGGGAAAAGAGATTGGCAAGGGGAAAGGAGGGTGCAGGGGGCAGGGGGCAGGGGGCAGGAAGACGTACATACGGCAGGCTAAAGCCCGTACTACAT
>JAQVUB010000411.1 GCA_028699735.1 Lentisphaeria bacterium
ACGAATTTTTTTATGGTTATTGCGCTGACGCATAAGCCTTCTCTGGCAAAATCCCCTTCCGGCAAGGCTGGCTTTACGGAGTTTTGTTGGAGGCGATATTTTCGTTTTTTTTTATGCTTGTTTTTCGTATCAGTTGCAGGGGCTCAGCAGTTGGATTTAAGCAAAGCGGCGGCGGCCTGCATACCCAGTGCGGCCGCGGCCATGCCAAACACCCGGAATTTTGGTGAAAAGCAGCCTGGTTTGGAACTGAAGGCAGTATTTCGAGCGGAGGGTGCCAACCGCGCCTGCTGGGATTTTCCGGTTCAGCTGAATCTGGCTCAGATGGCTGCCATTCGCATCCGTTTCCGTTGCTATAATGTCCCCATTGTCAGTCAGTTCAATATTTACATCCAGGCCGGAAATACCTGGTATGCTTGTAAATTTTCCCCGGAAGTGAATGGAAAATGGGAAGAGGCCATCCTGCCCAAAACCAGCTTTCTTCCGGAAGGAAGCAGCAATTCCTGGCAGCAATGCCGAAAAATCCGCATTGCCGCCTGGCGCGGCAGTTCAGGGTCTCTGTTAATGCAGTTTGCCAGCATGGAGTTTCTGTCCCCCAATATCAGCATGGCTCTGTTACGCAGTGGTGGCAGCAGTGATCAACAGCGTGAATCGTATCAGTACGCCAGCCATCTTGGCAATAATTTAAGCATGGGTGGATTATATCCGGCGGTACTGGAAGAGGACGATTGTTCCGCCCGCTTGTTGTATCCTTATCAGCTGCTGTTACTGCCCTGCCCTGCAGCTGCTTCTCCAGCCCAGATCAATGCTGTCACATTATACCTGAAAAACAATGGGCGCGCCGGAGTTTTTCATTCCGTCCCCCCTTTACTGGCTGCTCAACTGAAACTGCCTTCCGGCACGTTTATGCGAGCCAGTTCACTGCCGAATCCGCTGGCTGCAATCCAGCCCGTTCCTGCCCTGTTGCGGGACTGCGCCACATTCCGGCAGCAATCGACTTCCTGGATCGCCGTCAAACCTTCTGCATCGCTGCAGGTGACCGCCTGGTGGCTGGATTCTTCCGGAAAAAATACGGGACAGCCAGCGATTCTGGAAGGCCCCTATGGTTTCTGGATGACTCATGTTTTCCTGAACCAGGACAGTGATGCAGGCTTTCAGACTTTGCTGGCACAAATGAACCGTTTTCTGCCGGGTCTGCCACAGGCTGCAGCAGCAGCAACTCTGAACCGGGCTCGTTTTGCCTTCGCCAATTCAGGAATGACCGTTCAGACTCAGGCTGGCAATGCCCTTAATGCCGCGAACCAACTGTTCCAGCGGGGAAACTACGAAGCCTGCAGGGACTTTGCCAAGCGCTGCCTGAACTATCTGAGCAATGCCGCCATTCCACAGACTGCGCCCCGCCCGAATGAATTTCGCGCAGTCTGGTGCCGCAATCCCGATGGTTTGCCTGGGCGATCCTGGCAGCAGACCATTCAAACGCTGAAATCTGCCGGCTTCAATGCCATATTTCCCAATATGGCACATGCCGGTATCGGGACAGGCCAAAATGCCGCCCGAATATCTGCCTGCCTTCAGGCCTGCCGCAGCAACGCCGTCCGTATGCACCTCTGGCTGAGTTGCCTGGGTGTGGCTGATCTGCCAGCTGCACAGCGCCAGCAATTCGCAGCTCAAGGGCGATTGCAGGAAAAAGAAAATGGCGCGGTATTACCCTGGCTATGCCCCAGCCAGCAGGTTAACCGGCAGATGCTCATTCAGACCGCGCTGGAGCTGGTGAAACAATATCCGCTGGATGGCCTGCATCTTGACCTGATACGATATCCGGGCAGTCAGGCCTGTTATTGTGACAGCTGCCAGGCCGGAATCAGCAGGTATCCGGGAGGGATCCAACGCCGTCTGGATTATCGTCGTGAACAGATTACCAGCCTGGTGCAGGAAATCCACAAGGCAATCAAGACCATCCGCCCGGAAATACAACTTTCTGCTGCCGTCTATACGGACTGGCAAAACGCCCGCAACAGCGTCGGGCAGGATTGGGTGAACTGGCAGAAAAAAGGCCTGCTGGATTTTGTCTGCCCGATGAATTATCGGGCAACATCCGCATTGTTTGCCAGCGATCTGACCCGCCAAAAACAGCAACTGGGCAGCATGAACGGAATCCTGCCGGGAATCGGAGTAAGCTCAGAACGTCTGTCGCTGGAAGAATTATCACGTCAGATTCAATGCTGTCGCAATGCCGGCGCGGCGGGTTTCATCCTGTTTGAATATACGCCACGGGAAGCCTATGACCTGCTCCCAAAACTGAATAAATAGATGGCTTTTTAACAACGAAAAAACACGAAAAAGCACGAAAAAAATTCGTGTTTTTTCGTGTTTTTTCGTTGTTAAAAAATGGGTTGGCTTTGTCGCAGCCAGGAAAGCGTCCGCCGTCCAAATTGCTTCTGTCGTTCGAGTTTCCAGGGTGATAATGGAGACCAGGGAAGTTGACTGCCACTTTCGTGTTCCAGCACAAAACGAGTCTGTCTGCCACACCACTCGGCAAAAACCGCATGCAAGAGGAGCTCGCGTCCGCCAAAGCTGTCCGGTGGCGGATTATAGGGTGGATCAGCCAGTATGAGATCAATCTTCCCAGCAAGTTCCGGAAGTCTTTCCGGAACCTGGCGCACGTCCGCAAGAAGGATTCTGCTTTTTCCGCAATCACCCTGCATGGATTTCAAAACCGCAGAAAGATTCTTCTCAATATAGGGAATATGCCGCGGATTTTTTTCCACCATGACGACTTCTGAAGCTCCGCGACTGAGCGCTTCCAGGCCGAGCGAGCCACTTCCGGAATACAAATCCAGAACCCGCAACCCCTGCAAGTTTCCCAGGGAAGCAAACAACGCTTCCTTGACCCGGTCCTCCGTGGGGCGCACGGCATCCCCATCCGGTGCCTGCAAACGAATTCCCCCTGCTTTGCCACTGATGATACGCATACTTGTCCGTCCGTGTTTCGCCCGTGTGTGCCTCTCAGCGCATTTTATTCAGGATGACCGAATGCGGCAGGCGGAAATCCCTGGATTTTTCGCCGCAGACCGGGCAGCGTTTGTCGCGTTCCTGGCGGCGCTGCAGGAAGACTTGTCCGCACTTGCGGCAAGACATCATCCGGGAACGGGAAATCTCCCATTCCATGCTGCTTTTACGGAGTCTGAACAAGATATAACTGAAAGCGGTCAGCCCCAACAGCAGCAGGGTATAAAGCAAAAGGCCTTCTTCCAGATACAGGGAAATATTCATTGTTCGTTTCCA
>JAQVUB010000412.1 GCA_028699735.1 Lentisphaeria bacterium
TGCTGTCCGCACTGTTCGGACCCATGGCCTTCTTCAGCGGTTCGACTGGAATTATCTACCGGCAGTTTTCGATGACCGTGGTGACTTCCATGGTGCTTTCAGTGACCGTGGCTCTGGTGCTTACACCCGTGCTATGCGCCAGTATTCTGAAACCCGTGCCTAAAGGGCATGAAGCAGCCGAAAGCGGCATCAAATTTCTGCGCCCCTTCTTCCTCTGGTTTGATGATAAATTCAACCGTTTCCGGGATTGGCTGGTTGCACTGGTCGGCTATGGCCTGGCTCGCAAAGTGCGCTTTGTCCTGGTGTATGTACTGATCGTAGGCGGACTGCTTATCCTTTTCCGCAATATCTCGACGAGTTATCTGCCGGATGAGGATCAGGGGATGCTGATGACACAGGTGACTCTGCAGACCGGTTCGACGCTCGAACAGACCGAGGATATGATGATTAAGGTTCGAGAATATTTCATGCAGCAGGAAAGCGAAGCGGTGGAATCCTGTGCAACCATCTCCGGCGTCGGATTTTCCGGGCAGGCGCAGAACAATGGCATCGTCTTTGTCAAATTGAAGGAATGGGATCAGCGCAGGAATCCCAAGCTGAAAGCCGATGCGGTGGCTGGCCGGGCCACGGGCTATTTTGCCCAATATCACAACGCGATGATTTTTGCTTTCCCGCCGCCGGCAATTGCTGAGCTGGGTACGGCTCAGGGCTTTGACTTTCAGCTGGTCGACCGCGGCGGTTCCGGACACGAGGCCCTGTTGAATGCCCGCAATCAGCTGCTGGGTATGGCCATGCAGGACAAACGCCTGATGAACGTCCGTCCCAATGGCATGGAGGATGTGCCGGAATACCGTGTCGATATCGACTGGGACAAGGCGGGCGCACTGGGCGTGCCGATCAGTTCGATTCACACAACCATTTCGGCGGCCTTCGGCAGCGCATATGTCAATGACTACATCCAGAACGGGCGGGTGAAACGGGTATATCTGCAGGCCGATGCTCCTTACCGTATGCTGCCGGAGGATCTGCAACGCATCTACGTGCGCAACAACCGTGGAAAAATGGTGCCTTATTCGGCCTTTGCCAGCGGGCGTTGGTCGAGCGGATCACCACAGCTGGAGCGTTTCAACGCGTTTCCTTCGATCAACCTCTGGGGGCAGCCGGTGAAGGGTCAGAGTTCCGGTGATGCGATGAAGATCATGGAGGAGTTGACGCAGAAACTGCCGCAGGGCTATGGGTATGAGTGGACTGGGCTTTCCTATCAGGAGAAGCAGGGTACCAGCCAGACAGGCTTGCTGTATACCTTCTCGATTATCATCGTATTCCTGTTTCTGGCTGCCCTGTATGGCAAATGGGACATCCCGATTGCCGTGCTTTTGACTCTGCCGCTGGGGGTAATCGGCGGTTTTATCGCCTCGATGGGGCGCGGTTTGCCCAGTGATGTGTATTTCCAGATCGGTCTGCTGAATACGCTTGGGCTGTCAACGAAGAACGCGATCCTGATTGTGCAGTTTGCGATGGGGGGGGTGGATCAGGGAGTAGGCCTGGTCGAAGCCTGTTTGATGGCCGTGCGTTTGCGTCTGCGACCCATTATGATGACTTCTCTGACCACCGGTCTTTCGGTATTGCCGATGGCCTTGAGTTCGGGTGCAGGAGCAGGTGCGATGAATGCCATCGGGACAGTTGTCTTTGGCGGCATGATTACTGGAACGATCCTGGTTGTCATCTTTGCCCCGTTGTTTTATATGATGGTGGAAAAAACCTTCGGCAAAGGGCGCAAGCTTGCGGTTGAAGCCGCTCTGAATGGAGGAGTGAAATAATGCGAACAATAATCATTTCATTGCTGACGCTTCTATGGTTCAGCGGTTGTACGATGATCCCGAACTACCAGCGCCCGGAAGCGCCCATGCCGGAAAAATTTCCCGAAGGGGCTGCGGCGGAAGCGGTATCCGAAGTCGGGGCTGCGGCTGCCGAGCTTCCCTGGCGTGAATTTATTCAGGATGTCGAGTTGCGTCAGCTGATCGAGTTGTCGCTGGCCAACAACCGCGACTTGCGTTTGGCGGCGTTGAATGTCGAGCAGGTACGTGCTCTTTACAAGATTCAGCGCGAGGAGATGTATCCGAGCCTTTATGCTTCAGGTAGTGGCAGCCGCCAGAGCGCTTCGCGCCATCTGCTCAATGCCGGTCAGGAACGCATCACAGAGACCTACCGGGCTGATCTCAGTTTACTTTCCTGGGAGATTGACTTTTTCGGGCGCCTGCGCAGCCTGACTGAGAAAGCGATGCAGGAATACTTCGCCACCGAACAGGCGCGGCGCGGCGCGCAGATTTTGCTGATTTCAACGGTGGCCAATGGCTATCTTGCTCTGGCCGCAGACCGTGAATCCCTGGCTTTAGCTGAAGATACGTTTCAATCCCAGCAGGAAGCCTACCAGCTGGTTGAGCGTCAATACCGCCAGGGGCTGGCCACGGAACTGGACCTTCGCCGGGCGCAAATTCCCCGCGAAGCAGCCCGTGGCGACATGGCACGTTACCGGCGTCAGGCAGCTGTTTCGGAAAATCTGCTGCGTCAGCTGGTGGGGGCTTCTTTGCCTGAGGAACTGTTGCCCCAATCGCTGGGAGATGTCAGCGTGCCGGCACCCTTTGCCAGCGGACTTTCCTCGAAAGTACTGCTGCAGCGTCCGGACATTTTGGCGGCGGAGCATCAGTTGCGCGGGGCTTTGGCGATGATCGGTGTGGCGCGGGCGGCCTTCTTTCCGAATATTGTACTGATTGGCAATTATGGCACTGCCAGCACGGAATTGTCGAGGCTTTTTGAAGCCGGTGCGACCACCTGGGGTTTTTCGCCGCAGTTGTCGATGCCCATCTTTGATGCCCGGACCTGGTCTGCATACCGGGTCAGTAAAGTGCAACGCGAAATGGCTCTGACGCAATACGAAAAGGCGATCCAGAACGCATTCCGGGAAACTGCTGACAGCCTGGCCTTGTGCGCGACCATCGGTGAACAGCTCGCCGCCCAGAAAGATCTGGTCGAAGCCACTGCAGAAACCTATCGTCTGGCGCGTTTCCGCTACGAAAAGGGCATAGACAATTATCTGAGCGTACTGGATGCGCAACGCACCCTGTTCAGCGCCCAGCAGGGGCTGGTCAGCCTGAAACTGGCTGAACACAGCAGCCGCCTGCAACTGTATGCTGTCCTCGGCGGCGGCGCCCAATAGCGCAATAAGAGGTTTTTTAACCACGAAAAGACACGAAAAGACACGAAAAAAAATTCATG
>JAQVUB010000413.1 GCA_028699735.1 Lentisphaeria bacterium
GGCTTCCCTTGGAAAGATGACCCAGCCAGTTTCATCGGTTCCGGCCAGCAAAGCCCCTTTTTCGGTGGCGACTCCACGTAAATCATGAAAGAATTCGAGGTGGGCCTGTCCGATATTGCAGACCAGGCCGACCTGCGGCGGCGCCAGCGAAACCAGGTGCGCAATTTCACCAGGATGATTGCTCCCCATCTCCAACACCGCAACGGCCGTTTCGGAGGTAAGCCGGAAGAGATTTCGCGGTACCCCATAATGATTATTGGTATTGCCAAGGGTCTTCAGCACTCCGCCGGGCCAGCGCTGTTCGAGAACTGCGGCACAAAGCTCCTTGGTACTGGTTTTGCCGCAACTCCCGGTGATCGCCAACTCCATCAGCCCCGGAAATTTCTGCCGGTGTGCCTGCGCCAGTCGCTGGAAAGCCGCAAGCCCATGCTTCACCTGCAGACACGGAATCCCCGCTGAACGCATGCGTTGCAGGAGCCTTTCATCCGGCATCCGTTCCAGGCAAATCGCCGCGGCTTTCGCATCCAGAGCCTGCCCCAGATACTGATGCCCATCAGCCAGTTCACCGACTGTCGCCACAAACAGCGCCCCCGGAACAACGGCACGGCTGTCATCAAAAACAGACGTTACCCCCGCATTGCACGAACCAGCCTCCGGAGCTATCAGCCATTCTCCACCAGTATTTTCAGCCAATTCTTCCCAGGAGAAAAATAAAGATCCCATTACTGTAAAACTTTCCAGGAATTATTTCGTGCTACGTCCCAATTCTCTTTTTTTGAGAAAGATTTTTTGAAACATGACACGCAAGTTTCTATCCATGAGATACTTTCTCATTTTTGAGAATTTTTTTTGGGGGGGTCTTGTTTGTTGTGATGAAAGCGAACCGCGAAGCCGATGCCGGCGAGACACCGGCGCTCCATATTCCCTCCGACGGAGACAACAAGGAGGGAAATTACCACATAGGATTCAAGGTACAAGTATGAAATTTTGCACAGCGATCTCTTACCTCAACGCAACAACCCTTAAAAAAATTTCGTGCCTTTTCGTGTCTTTTCGTTGTTAAAAAGAATCATCCCTCAGTTTCGACAGCCTCTTCGTCTTCGATCATCGGCACATCATCGGTGACTGGAGTGGGTGCTGCGCTGCGGCCCGGAATTTTCTCCCGGATTTTGGCCATCAGCTGAGCTTCGAGGTTCTTGTCCTGATCAATCGCCTTTTTGGTCTGTTCGCGTCCCTGTCCGATCTGGGTATCCCCGAAGGAAAACCAGGAACCGCGTTTTTCGATCAGATTCATCGACATGGCCACATCCAGAATCGACCCGGAGTGCGAAATCCCTTCATCGTACATGATGTCAAATTCACATTCCTGAAAGGGCGCCGCCAATTTGTTTTTTACCACCTTGACTTTGACATGATTGCCCTGCGCCTGACCATCCGGCGACTTGATCGTCGCCATGCGGCGAATATCCAGGCGCACAGACGCATAAAATTTCAGAGCACGGCCACCGGTCGTTGTTTCCGGACTGCCGAACATCACGCCGATCTTTTCGCGGATCTGGTTGGTGAAAATGATGCAGGTATGGCTCTTGCTGACGATCGCCGTCAATTTTCGCAGAGCCTGCGACATCAGGCGCGCCTGCAGGCCGACATGGCTGTCACCCATTTGACCCTCGATTTCCGCTTTGGGAACCAGGGCAGCCACCGAGTCGATGACCAGAATATCAATAGCGCCACTGCGTACCAGCGTATCTGCAATATTCAGTGCATCTTCGCCACAATCCGGCTGCGAAACCAGCAGATCATCGGTATTAACCCCAATAATCCGTGCGTAGCGCGGATCCAGAGCATGCTCCGTGTCAATATAGGCACAAACCCCGCCCATTTTCTGGGCATTAGCCACCGCATGCAGACAAACCGTCGTCTTACCGGATGCTTCCGGACCGTATATCTCAATGATCCGTCCGCGGGGAAAGCCGCCTATTCCCATGGCAAGATCCAATGACAGCGCCCCGGTACTGATGACCGGAATGTCCTGGTGATTCTGATCGCCCAGGCGCATGATCGACCCTTTGCCAAATTCTTTCTCAATCTGACCCAAAGCCAACTTCAGATTGCGCTCATGAAGCTCTTTTCCCGATACATTTGCGTCTTTCGCCATCTGCTTCTCCTCCTGTTACTATTGTTTGTGTTCAAAAAAAGGATCTGTTTACGGTTTTGAATTTACCGTAACACAGCATATCAAACCTGCAAATTGACAGAACACGAATCATCCGAAATCATAAAAATCATACAAAATCTTACACGGACGGGACACGGACATGTCACGCCTCGCTGAGCAGTTCCAGCAGCATGTGCAGTGCCTTTGCTACACTCTGCCGGCGGACTTCTGAACGGTTCCCGGCAAAGTGACAACACTCGATGCAGCGCTTTTCCCGGTAAGCTGCGCCGACAAAAACCGTTCCGACCGGTTTGCCCAGTACTGCTCCGCCCGGGCCGGCAATGCCGCTGACCGCCAGGCCGGCCTGCACTGCATAACGTCCCAGCAAGCCATCCAGCATCTCGGAGACCGTCTGCTGACTGACCGCACCGTGCGCCGTCAGTGTCGCTTGCTGCACGCCCAGAAGCTGTTTCTTCCAGTCATTGCTGTAAGTCACCAGGGCTCCCGCAAACCACTCCGACGAGCCCGGAATTTCTGTCAGCAGGCTGGCGATGCCGCCGCCAGTGCAGGATTCCGCAGTCGCCAGCAGCACCCCGCCTGTTTTCAGCTTTTCGCCCAGTTCCCTGGCCAACTCCGTTTCTGCGTAACGATCTGACATTACTATCCCTAAAAATCTTGTTGATCCGACCAATCCGACCGATCCGACCGATCGAAGAACTCGCATGCAATCTCATCCGTCAAAGCAACAACCCTTAAAAATTTTCGTGTCTTTTCGTGTCTTTTCGTTGTTTAAAATCAGTCTTCGGCGATGACCACTGCGCAAGCGTAGGCCTGTTCGTGCGAAATGCTGACATGCAGATGCCTGATGCCCAGTTGCGCGGCCGTCTCCGCCGCCGCCCCCGAAAGAGTCATGTCCGGTTTGCCGCCCTCACCACGCAGGATTTCAATTTCACGCAGCAAGCACCGGCTGCCGATCCCGGTACCCAGTGCTTTGGATAGCGATTCCTTAGCCGCCCAGCGCCCAGCATAATAGGCATATTTCTGACGCTCATTTCCCGGAGCGGAAGCCTGTTCCGAAACCGTAAAGACATGTTCCAGAAAACGTTCA
>JAQVUB010000414.1 GCA_028699735.1 Lentisphaeria bacterium
TGAATGCCCGAAAGTACACCCTCCGCGACCTGCCCCGGTAATTTCGGACGGTTGACCGGATGGAGATCCTCATACGGATACGGATTGAACATAAAACTCATCAATATCTCCTTTGTATTATGTAATTTGTTGGTAACGGAGGAATTTTTATTAAACAACGAAAAGCACAAAACGCCCCGAAAAAATTTCATGGGATGAACTTCGCATCCTCACAGTCGAAGCAGTTCCCCATGAAATTTTTTCGGGTCAGTTCGTGCCTTTTCGTTGTTAAAAAAAATACCCTTGTCACCCATCATCTGACACAGTGCTGTCTTATTATACTTCATCAAAAACCCTGACGTAATCAACGGTGAAACAATCCGGCAAAACTGCTTTTTTCAGTTCTTCGGAAGGGGAATCACCGTCACGATATCCCATGCATTCAGTGGATATCAGAATAAACTGTTCGCAATCTGAAACCGGACCGGGGCAGCGCCAGGATTCCTTCCCGTCGATGTAGTAGACATAGCCGTCTTTGCTCCAGTCCAGCCCGTAGACATGAAAGTCCCCCTGCGTGACTTTGCGTTCACCGGAACTGGCACTTTTATGGTCGGCTCCATAGCCATTCCAGTGATTGTTGTGTGAAACGATGCCGTCCCGGGTGAAGTTTTCCATAATATCGACTTCGACTCCAGAGCGGGCAGGATCCAATGTCGATCCGATTACCGGTGATTGCAGCCAGAATGCCGCCCACCAGCCTGGCTGCGCCGGAAGCTTGCAGCGGATTTCGTAATAGCCGTATTTATGCTGGAATTTCGGCTTCTCGATTTTTGCCACTGGCCAGGTGAATTTCGATGCGCCGTATTGTTCGCCAGGACGATCCAGGTAATTGCATCCTGTCTGCAGATGCGGAGAATAGAAATGACCGTTTTTTTTGATCAGTTTCAGCAGCAGATTGCCCTTGCCGTCAAGTTCCGCTCCCTCTTCAGCGAAGGTCTCATGGCGATGCTGCATCAGATGAAGACGGTAGCTCCACTTGTTCAAATCCAGCGCGTCTCCATCAAATTCGTCATGCCAAACCATTTCCCATTGCTTGCCTTCCGGCAATAAACTTGCCACATGCGTTTCTATGGTCATTGTAATTTCCTTTTTTCTTGTCATTGACTTGAATTATGGCAAAATTTCTGAATGTTACGATCAACCCGCCAGCCCAACTCTAAAAAAGTTCGTGTTTTTTCGTGTCTTTTCGTTGTAAAAAAAATTATGGATGGGGTCGGCCTTGTCATAACTTGTAGAAGTCATAGCCGTTGATTCCGGCAAAAATTTCCAGTTTATCCCGTACATCCCCTTCGACCACCGCAAAATGCTGCGTAGTGCCGACACGGAGTATTTTTTCAAACAGTTCGCTGACCGGGCCTTCGGTACGGAAATCAGCATGCGAATAGCTGCACAGGGCATGTTCGCCGGGCAGTGCCTCTGCCGTAAAGCAGATAATTTTGAAATTGTCTTTACCCTCTGAAAAATGCGCGAAGGTCTTCCGGCCCGCAGGAATGCGGTACCAGGCAAAGGGTGCTCCGGCATATTTGAAAGAGGTTTTGGCAAAACGGGTATCGCGGGATATCCGCACGTGGTCGGCAAAGCGTTCATCGGTGTAATCATGCGGGCCGGCATGCCCCGCGGAAAAGGTATTGCCGCCCTGCTCGACATAAAACGGCTCGACATAATTGACATGCTTTCCGGTCAGTTGCCTGAGGATATACAGCATGGTGCCCGCTCCAAGATCTCCTTCCGGAGTCAGGATCGCGTCATGGGCATGGAAGGTTGGCGGATAAAAGCCGGGACGCAGCCCGATGGTTTGAAACAGCTCCTGATCGACATCGTTAAGGATCAGCGCATCGAGTTCAAGCTGATCACGCAAAGCCCCCAGCGCCAATGAAGCCCGTGCGGATTCCCGGAACAGACGCGGATCGACATCCGGCTCGACGGGATATTGAGCGGAAAGTTCCGCAACCCAGGCATCGGCCGTATCATCGCTGATCGCATCGGTGGCCGCCTTCAATGCCGCATAGCTGATGAAGTCAAGTTCCGGGCCAATGCGGGAAAATACTTTGTAGGGATCGACATAGGTTGAACACATGATCCGATTGTAAACCGGAAGCAGCCCAAAACGCGCCCGACGCAACTGCGCCTTGGCATGCGAGGCCGAAATGAAGGCAGCCAGCCGGCTTTTCGCATCCTCAAATTTGCCGACGATCACCTCGAACTTCCTGCTAAGCCGCGGAATGGAACCGGATCCCTCGAGGCTGCCAACCAGACCGCCCTGGGCAAGAAACTCGATGAAGTCATTCTCATCACGCGTATCACTGTAGGGCATTTTTTCACGGGCCGGCAAATACAAGGCGAGGGGAATATCGAACATATCGCGCAAAAATGCGATCCAGGGAGAGTCCTCGCTCCAGGACAAAAATGTACAGATCACGCAATCGACTTTTTCCTGCAGGAAAAACAGAATTGCCTTTTCCATGTCTTCGCGTTCATAGGCAATGCCCGGGAAAGCGCATTCGGCCAATCCGCCCAGCTGTGCAGTCAGTTCTGCGCCAAAACGCCCCCTGCGCTCTTCATAGGTGCCGCTTTCACAACCAGCCCCCAGCTTGCGAAAACGACGGCAGCCCACCAGCAAGATTCCGACTTTCGGTTTATTCCTTTTCATCCCGCTTCCCCCTGCTTTTCTTCTTGCTGATCATATCATGCGTGCGCAGAATATGTTCTTCAGCGCGTTCCATGTTTTCCGAAACCAGATTAATAATCAAAAAGTCAAGAATGAAATACTGCGCAATCCGTGAAGTCATTGCCCCCAGACGAAAAATCTTTTCATCAGAGGCGGTAAACAGATTGACCTCGGCCAGCTTCGCCAGCTTGGAATGCGGATAATTGCTTACTGCTACCACCGGAATTTTCTTTTTTGCGGCAATTTCTGCCAATTCGCAGACATGACTGGTTTCTCCACTGAAGGAAATGGCCAGCACTGCATCGTCGGGATTGCACAGACCAAGAAAGATGCGGGCGAATTCGACGTCCTGATGAAAGACGACTTTGAAGCCAAGCCGTATCAGCTTGATCTGAATGTCTTCCGCAACGATCCCGGAAATGCCCGCAGCAAGAAGATAAATCGTCTTTGCCCCGGACAATATCTGCACCGCCCGGGCAACCGCTTCTTTTCCCAGCATACCGATCGTGTCATGCAGCGTCTTGACATTATTCTCCAGAAAATTCCGCTTCA
>JAQVUB010000027.1 GCA_028699735.1 Lentisphaeria bacterium
CCACAATATTTCGGCATATTGGCGAGATCGCCGCACTGCAGAATACGCACATGCTTGTTCAATTTCGCCTCGGGATTGCAGAAAACAGTCAGAGCCTCCGCTGTGAAATCCGGAGCAACGACGCATTCTACGAAAGAGGCCATGATTTCCTGTGCTGTATCCGCATCGACCTGACAATTAAAAGCGATGACACTGCCAAAGGCGGCACGTGGATCACAATCCCGAGCTTTCATATACACATCTTTCAGGGTATCACCGGCGGCAGCTAAAGCGGCTCCGCAGGGATTGACATGTTTCATGCAGGCGCAAGCCGGAGACTGGAAAAACTTGACAATATTCAGGCTGTAGCTGAGGTCTTCCAGGTTGGTCTGAGAAAGCCCGCTTTTACCGGTTTTGAGCACCTTCATATCGCCAATCGGGCAGTATTTCTGCTCCGGTTTATAGAATGCAGCGGTCTGATGCGGGTTGGTTCCGTAGCGCAGATCGTCGACTTTGCGGTATTGGCGGTTCAGGACGGTGGCCAGATCGGGAAAATTTCCGAGGTGTTTTGAGAGGTAGGTATTTCGGTTCAGTTTGTCATCGGCCATGATATACTCCTTGCTGCTTGGTTGATAGGGTAGTTGATCCGTTGATGATCTGCTATTATTCGTGTTCTGCGAACTGCATGTCGTAGAGTCTCCGGTAATTACCGTTGAGTTCGAAGAGTTCCCTGTGGTTGCCTTGCTCGATGATGCGTCCCTGTTCGATGACCAGGATGGTGTCGGCCTTTTTGACCGTGCTGAGGCGGTGGGCGATGGCCAGCACGGTGCGGTCATGCATTACATTGTTCAAGGCTTCCTGTACCAGATGTTCGGTGACCGTATCCAAGGCGCTGGTTGCTTCATCGAGAATCAGAATCGGCGGATTTTTGAGAATGGTACGTGCGATGGCCAGGCGCTGCTTCTGGCCGCCGCTGAGCAGATTGCCGCGTTCGCCGACTTTTCGGTCGTACCCGGAAGGGTCTGCATTGATGAATTCCGCGGCATTGGCCTGCTCAGCAGCTGCTTTGACCTCTTCCATGCTCGCTTCCCGCTTGCCGTAACGGATGTTGTCGGCAATGGTATCATTAAACAGGAAGGTGTCCTGGGAAACGATTCCGACCAGGTTGCGGAAATCCTGCAGATCGAGGTCACGCAGATCATATCCATCAATCAGGATACGTCCTAGGCAGGGATCGTAAAAGCGAGCCAGCAAATTGGCCATCGTTGATTTTCCGGAGCCGGTCTGCCCTACGACGGCGACCACGCTGCCTTTTGGAATGCGCAGGTTCAGATCGGCCAGAACCGGCTGATCGCCGGGGTTGTAGGAAAAGGTTACCTGCTGGAAGATGATCTCGGACTGAAATTCCTTCAGATGCACGGGGTTGACAGCAAGCGGCAAGGTCGTATCCGTATCCAGAATCTGAAAGACGCGTTCGGCGGCGGCGGCGCTTTTTTGCAGGC
Source organism: Lentisphaeria bacterium (assembly GCA_028699735.1). Lineage (GTDB taxonomy): Bacteria > Verrucomicrobiota > Lentisphaeria > Oligosphaerales > Oligosphaeraceae > JAQVUB01. Next base: position 1,482 of record JAQVUB010000027.1, read on the forward strand.
TGGCGTTGATTTTGGCCAGATCCTTGATAGGTTTATAGGCCTGTTGTGCGGCAAAACCGATGACTGCCAGGGTTGCGAAGGAGACCTGGTAGCGGTAGCAGATCATTACAAAGATGGAGGCCAGTGCGATGGCCGACAGTTGCATGGTGGGGTGAACCAGGACATCGGCTAGAATCGCCTTGCGCAGAGATTTGAAATACTGCTCATTGACCTCACGAAAGCGGGAGTATTCGTATTTTTCCTGGTTGAAGGATTTGACGACACGGATGCCGCTGAAGCTTTCCAGCATACGGGACGTTACCGTTGAGATGCGTTCGAGCACTTTCTTTTCGAAAGTTTTCAGGTATCTCGATAGCAGATAGATGGGAACTACACAGAAGGGCAGGAAAAGGATCATCAGCAGAGCCTGCGTCTGCAGTTCGGCTTCTCTGGTTTTGCTGATGATGAATTGTCCTGCCACGAGTATGAAGATGGGTGCGGTAAAGAGTTCCGGAATGGAGCTGGAGATGACCCGTTCGATGGCGTTGGTATCGTTGGTGCAGCGGCTGATCAACTGGCCGACATCGTTATGTGAGAAAAAGGCGAGGGATTGATGTTGCATTTTATCGAACAGACGTACTCTCATATCGGTGACGATCCGGGAACCAACCCAGCGCAAATAATAACGGTTCATCAATTCCCCGATCGACTGCAGGGCAAAGAACAGGAACAGAATGCCGATCAGCAGGACGACCACCGGCAGTGTCAGAGCCTGTTCCTGATCAATGGTCAGGTCAATGCCAAAACGGTCAAACAAAGAATTGATTTTCTGCAGAAGGCGGTTTCGTTTCCGGATGGTGTTGGAAATCTCTTTTTCGGGTTCTGCAATGGGGGAAAGTAAGGGTTCGCTTGTCAACTGCACTTCCGGAGCGGGAGCAAACTCGTTTGCAACTGGTATGGTGCCGCTGTCCGATGACGCTTTGGCAGAATGGTGTTTTTTCAGAGGTACCTGGATAATCGGTGCGGGTTTTTCGGAGGCTCCGGATTTGATTCCTGTTTCAAAGGCATTCAGACCCAGATCCATGACTCTCAGTGCTGCTCCCATGGCACCGCCAATAATGAATCCGGCAAAGGCTCCCAGCAGGATTTTAAACCAGTAGGGCTTGGCAAATTCTTTCATCAACCGGCAGTAGATGGCTATCGTTCCGGTTTCAGAGACTTTGGCTTTTCGCGCTCGCTTACTCAACGTCTGAACTCCTTCAGAATACTGAGCAGCGTATCAACAACATATTTTTTCTGAATATGAGATAATTCCGGATAAACCGGTAAAGCAAGCGTCTCGGAGGCAGCCGTTTCACTTTCCGGAAAATCTCCGCGCCTGCAGCCCAAGGACTGGAAGCATTCTTGCAAGTGCAGGGGAACCGGATAATACACCGCACAACCCACCCCGGCATTTTTCAGGGCATCCCAGACCTTGTCGCGCAAACCGTTTTTGAGACGAATGACGAACTGATTAGCGACATGCCGGGTGCACCAGGGCGCGCAGGTGGGGCAGACGATTTCAGGACAATCTTTGAGCAGACCTTGGTAATCGGCAAAGTTTTTCTGCCGGCTTTCTGTCCAGGAGTCCAGATATTTGAGTTTATGACTGAGGATAGCGGCCTGCAACGCATCGATGCGGAAGTTGCTGCCGATAACCTGATGGTGGTATTGCGGAGCCATGCCATGATTGCGCAGAATTTTCAGCAGCTCATCGCGTTTCGGGTCATTGCACAGTACCATGCCCGCATCTCCGAAGCCGCCGAGATTTTTACTGGGGAAGAAGGAGAGGCAGCCATAGTCGCCGAGGGCGCCAACGCGTCTGCCGCGGTCTTCCGCACCGATGGCTTGACAGGCGTCTTCGATGACGCAGAGCTTATGTTTTGCGGCCAGTTCAAGCAACGGTTGCATGTCAGCTGGCTGTCCATACAAATGCACCGGAATGATGGCCTTGGTACGCGAGGTGATTTGTTCCTCGACTTTGTTGACATCTATCGTGTAGTGCAGCGGTTCGATATCGACAAACACCGGGGTGGCACCGGCTCGCGATATAGCGCCGGCAGTGGCAAAAAAGCTGTAAGCGCTGGTGATCACTTCATCCCCGGATCCGATTTTTTCGGCCAGCAAAGCAATCAGCAGGGCATCGGAGCCGGACGAAACCCCGCAAGCATGTCCGGCAGAGCAGTATTCGGCTACGGCTTTTTCAAAGGCATCTACTTTTGGGCCAAGAATAAATTGTTGGCTGGCACAGACTTCTGCGATTTCCTGCAGAATTTCATCTTTCAGCATGGCGTACTGCTGTTTCAAATCAAGCAAAGGTACCTGCATGATCCAGTCCTTGGGGTTGTAAGTAAAAAAAGAAGCTTAAGCCAGCGCGAATAAACGCCAGCCAGATTTGGATATTGCTATAAAATAACTTAACGGGAGGAAATATGCAACCCGCAGGACGCAATCAGGGGGCAGGGGGCGTTAGTTGTAAATGGTAAGTTGTAAGTTGTGAGGGCAGGTTTAAAAAGTAGCGCAACCGTGACGGTCACGCTACCGTTAAAACCATCGCAACCGGGACGGTCGCGCCACTTTTTTATTACTCTTCTTCAAAGACGATCAGCGCATAGCCTTTAATACACGGAATGCTGACCGTGATGTAGCCGTCATCTGTTCGTTCGAAAGGAAGTTTTTCTCCTGCAGGAGCCAGATAGACGTTTTTGATTATGCGGTCACCTTCGCGGAGCTGGATTTTCTGGTTGAGGACAATCATGGGTTCTTCGATCATCTGACAGGTTTTCAGGCGCTGTTCCGGCAGATAAGCCAGAAAATGCACCATGCGTCGTCCCGGTTGAGAGGTTACCGTTACGCGTGTAAACGAGGGCGCGTCTGGTGTGCGCAGCAATGGGTAAGGCAGCAGTTTTTTGAGCAGGTTGGCTACCAGCTGCCGCATGGGCACGGGGGCACAATTATGGTAGGTTGTAAAGACCGGGTTGGCGATATAGGCGACTTGTTTGGTCAGGGTGACTGCTGGTTCGCCGGTATTCCGGTCGGGCGGCAGGTAGACATTGGCCTGGCGTCCGTCCCAGGTATGATTGTAGTATGGTGCAATGATTTCAGCGAGCACTTTGCTGCCGGCACCGGCCTTGACCTGAAGCCCTCGGTCGTACAGGGTGATCGGCATGTCCGGCTGACCCTCAGAAATTTCCGGGCCATTTTTCAGGAAGGCGGGATCGTAGGGGGATTCGCCAATATAATCGACACCCCATTCCTGGAATTCGAAGGCCTGTTTGCTGCCGTTGAGCCCGGCCTCTGCGCTGGCCAGAATTTTACCGCCTGCATGGAGATGCTGTTGAATGCGTTTTTGGTTTTCCTTTTCCATGGGGGTGTAATCCGGCAGGATCAGCAGAGGATATTGTTTCCAGTCGGAGGCATGACTGACGACATTGAACTGCTGTTTGAGTTCACAGAGCATGCGGCTGGCTGCGCAGATGGCATGCCATTCCTGTTCATAAGCTTTGCGTGTTTCTGGAATGCGCGCGTGTGCGCCTCCGTAGGGTTTGCTCATGACAATGGCCATGTCAGTCAGCGGAACTGCGCCTTTGCACCAAGGTTCAATTTTTTGCAGGCGTTCATAGATACGCGCATCCATTTCCATGACCGGGTGGTTGATATCTCCCCGAGGGTGAAAATGATCGCCAATGGTCGTGCCCAGCGCATTTGCCACACCATAGAGGCAGTCGTATTCGAGGCTGGGTTCCGTGCGGATGCCGCCGAAATCCCCCCAGGAGCGATGGAAGCGCCCGGTCATGTTGAGGACTGGTTTGCCCAGTGTTCGCAGATATCTCGCACCAACCTGCAGGGTTTCATAGCCCCATCCGCCGGTGGGCAGGCATTCGAATTCCAGATAGCTTCCGATATGCTGCTGCGCTTCAAAGTCAACACCGTTGAAATACAGGAGAGCATCGGGTTTTATTTTGCGTACGGCATTAGAAATCCGGGTGGCCATATGCACGACTTTACGATAATTGTAAGTGTAGAGCTGGTTTTCATCTTTCCAGTCGATTCCCTCTTTTTCCATGGCCTCAAGGCATTCGATGCCGATGCAGGGTTCGGTTTGCATGCAATCGATAAAGAGTCCGTCCACTCCGCAGTGTTGGATGGCTTCGACGGCCATCGCTTCGAGGTGGTCGCCATAGGCGCTGTTATAACACATTTGCCGGAAGAAGCTGTTGAGCGGATTATCGCTGTAGGTTTTGCCATCCTTTCGGAGGATGAGCCATTCCCGATGCCGCAGGCCTTCCTCATGGCTGAGCCCCCCATTGATGTAAGCGGTGATACGGATGTTTTTGCGATGGCAGGCCTCTGTAAGTTCAGTAAGCAGATCGCGCCGCATGGCCGCATGACGAATGCCAATGTTGGTATAATAATAAGCCGTGCCCAGATTGCATCGCGCCGGAAAAACGACATATTCCGCCCCGATTTTCTGAAACTGTGTGGCAATTTCCTCCATATCGAAGTTTTTCCCGACATCGGGGTTTGCAGGCATAGTATGGAAGTCAAAAAACAATGCGCGTTGCGGAAAATTCATGTTGAAAAGCTCCATAAAAAAAACAGTTGTTTTGATGTAATACGTCAGCGACTTGGTCGTCGTTTTTTTACAACGAAAAATGCGAACCGACCCGAAAAAATTTCATGGGAAGCGACTTTGACTGCGGGAATGCGTTGTCCATCCCATGAAATTTTTTTGGGTCGTTAGTGTCTTTCGTTGTAAAAGAATACCACTGCCACTCAGCTTTGCTTACGGTAGAGGTTATTTCCGGAAGGCACGATCAACTTTCTGGAAAGCTTTTGCCACCAGGCCAGCTTCTTCTTCTCCCCAGCTTTCAAAGACAGTCAGGTTGAAACACTCCTGCATAATCGTCAAAGCATTGGGACAGGGGAAGGAACGGGCAGAATCCCCTTTGTAAAGCGGATTGTTCCAGGGATGTTTTTGCGGGCGGTTCTGGAACCAGTCCCGCAAAAAGGGCAAGGCGGCATCGTACGAAATGTTCATTTTGACCCCTTCGGCGACCAGTGCCTCACAATATTCCTTCTTACTGCAGGTAATCTGTTCGTGGTTGACTTTCAGACGCCACCACCAGTAGGAGTGTTCCGCACCAGGCAGCAAAGCGGGGATGCTGATCGATGGCAAGCTTTTCAATGTTTCAGCGAGCATGGCGGAAAACTTCTGTCGCCGGGCAATAATTCCAGGCAGTTTTTTCAGTTGTTCACGTCCAAGAGCCGCTCCCAGTTCGTCGAGATTGCAATTCAGGGAACAGATGACGTTTCCATTCGCTTCAGGCAGATTGAAGGGTTTGCCGCGGTCTGCGGCACGACGGCAGCGCCAGTAGAGGTCTTCCGTTTTACAGAAAACAGCTCCCCCTTGGCCGCCGGTACAGAAATGTTTGCCGAACATCAGCGAAAAAGCGCCATAGGTTCCGAAGGTACCGACCATTCGACCGTTGATTTTTGCTCCATGCGATTGAGCGCAGTCTTCGATGACCGGTAAGTGCCTGGCTTCTGCAATCTTCAGGATGCCTTCGATATCAGCTGGTTCGCCTCCGATGTGTGCGACGATGATGGCGCTGGTCAGTGGTGTCAGGGCCGCTTCCACTTCTTTTACACCGATATTGTATTTTCCTGGGGCGCAATCCGCTATGACTGGGATGCAGCTGTTCATGACGATCGGCATGATGCCTCCGGGATCGGTCACTGCGCTGACCACGACTTCAGAAAAGGGTGGCAGTTCGAGGGCACGCAGGGCGACAAACACGGCATTGGTTCCGGAATTCAGGCCATCGGCATATCCCCCTCCCAGGAAAGCAGCAAATTCTTTGCCGAAGTTTTCTTCCTCCTCGCCATTGTAACCGAAGGCCTCTCCACTGGCGATGCTCTTGTCAAAAAGCCGCAGGGCAGCCGCTTTTTCCTCGATCCCAAAATGTCCTCTTGCCGGAAAATCCTTGGTAATCGTTTTGGAGCCGCCCTGGATGGCCAGCTGACAGAAATTCGACATGAAATCCTCCCTCTCCTGCACTTTTTTCGATAAATGAATAAGCATCGAGAAAAACAAAAACAGTCATACCACCGCGCAATCTGTTTGAGGATAGCGGACAGGTAATCAAAAAACATACATCCAAAACGCTATTTTGCAATACAAAACCAGCTTCCTGCAAAAAAGTGGCGCAAATAAGAAGGAATGCGTCAGTGAACTTGTTTTTTAACCACGAAAAGCACGAACTGACTCGGGGTGGACTGGCGTCCACAACCTATAGTTATCAGCTGTCAGCCGTCAGCCTGTCCATTAAAGTCCATCGTCCATCGTCCATCGTCCATCGTCCTCGTCCATAAGGTCCATAGGGTCCATAGGGTCCATCAGGTCCCTCGTCCCTCGTCCCTCGTCCCTCGTCCCTCGTCCCTCGTCCCTCGTCCCTCGTCCCTCGTCCCTCGTCCCTCGTCCCTCGTCCCTCGTCTATCGTCTAAAAACCTTCTTCGAAAAACAAGAAGTTGGGCCATAGTAGTATGAAAAAAAATTCATGGGAAGTATAACGCATGATATCAGTCAACGCTATTGCCATGAATTTTTTTCGTACTAATATCATTACATTTCTTGTTTGAAGAAGAAGATTTCATGGACGAAAGACGAAGGACGAGGGACGATAGACGAGGGACGATAGACGAGGGACCTGATGGACCCTATGGACCCTATGGACCTTATGGACGAGGACGATGGACGATTGACTTTAATGGACAGGTTGACGGATGATAGCTGATAACTGATAACTATGGGCTGTGGACGCCAGCCCAGCCCACCCCAAGTCAGGTCAGTTCGTGCTTTTCGTGGTTCAAAAAGACTTCCGATTGGTCAAGTTTTTTTTTGAGGGGGGGACAATATTTTTTTGAATGATGCGTTATATTAAAATGGCTGATTTTACTTTTTAGATATAACTTTTGCTGAATGCGTTTTTTGGGGTGCGCACTGGGAGGAGTTTTCACTCAAGCGGCGTTTTGCTTCTTTTTTTTCGTCGGTTTGTTTTTTTACAGGTGAATAAATATGCTTTCTGACAATGATACCCTCAAACTTTATATGCAGAACATCAGCAAATATCCGTTGGTTTCTCCGAGTGAGGAGGGGGTTTTGGCGGTGCAGATAGCGAAGGGGGATCCGGAGGCACGCACGAAGTTGATTCGCAGCAATCTTCGTCTGGTGGTGAAGATCGCGCATGACTTCAAGGGTTTGGGTTTACCTTTGCTTGATTTGATTTCGGAAGGCAATATCGGTTTAATGCGGGCCGTTGAGAAGTTTGACCCCAGCAAGGGTGCCAAGCTGAGCAGCTATGCTGCCTGGTGGATCAAGCAGGCGATGCGCCGTGCACTGGCCAATCAGGCACGTACCATTCGGATACCGGTTCAGTCTGCCAGTAAAATCAGCAAGATTCAGGCAGCGAAAGTCAAATTGGCTGAAAAATTGGGGCGTGATCCCACTGACAAGGAGATTTCCCTGGAAGTCAATCTGACGGAGCGGACGGTCAATGGTCTGCGTCAAGGCAAAACGACGACGGTGTCGATTCAGGCTCCGTTTCATCCTGGTGAGGAAGGGGAACTGAAAGATATTCTTCCTGACGAAAAGAGTCTGGCTCCCAATGATCTGGTACAGGATGCCGAGACATTGAGCCATATGATGAGTCTTACGGACAAGTTGGAGGAACGGGAACGAGTTATTCTTGATTTGCGTTTTGGCCTCACCGGCGAACCGCCCAAGACTCTGGAGCAGGTCAGCGCAGCCATTGGCCGAACTCGGGAGCGTGTCCGGCAGATTCAGAATCAGGCTCTGGTCAAGCTGAGAAATATGCTGGAATCGGATGGTCTGGAACTGGAAAGCCTGTTGGGAGAGATTGAGGCAAAGCTCGTCGATCAAAAAGTGCTGGATTCTGACCGGTGACGGCCACATGAGCAGCAGTTTGCCAACCAGAAGCAAAACTGCTGCTTTTTTTTTGATTTTGTGGTTTTTTGTATTGAAAATCATGCCTTGTCAATGATATTACTATTCTGTCGCTTTTTGTGATGCATTTTTCCTCTTTATCAGGGAATGAAGATTTTCTCCTCAAAGGAAAGTTTTCTGGGTGCAGTTCCCAAAAGTAGGTCGAGGGTGTCCAAAAAAGGTGCAGGTTTAAAAAGTAGCGTAACCGTCCCGGTTGCGATTGTTAATGACACTCAAACCCATTATGAAAACCAATAAAGCCGCAAGTACAATAAAACACAGTCGCCCCATCACAATCGCAACCGGGACGGTTACGCTACTTTTTAAACCTGCAACCTGGTACCTTATTGGATTGGGGCTACCTACTTTTGGGAACTGCACCCAGTTTTCTGGCGGAGGCGGCAGCATGAATGAAGTTTGCGGGCAGGGGGGAAGCTTTTGTCCGGCATCCGTTTGACGCGAGCCGGCTTTTTTGTCTTTTTCTCATGCCCGGTTTTTTTAAGATCGGATTTCGCTAAGAGCTTTGTTTTTTTGCAGTTGGCCAGCAGGAAATGTTGAGGATGTTTTGACCCTATGATATCTGACAATGATACCATGAAGTTATATATGCAGAGCATTGGCCAGTACCGGCTGATCTCTACGGAGGAGGAAGCTGAGCTGGCTGTTAAGATCGCAGAGGGCGATCGGGACGCCCGGGACGCTTTGATTCGCAGTAATCTTCGCCTGGTGGTGAAAATTGCGCATGATTTCAAGGGGATGGGGCTTCCCCTGCAAGATCTGATTTCAGAAGGCAATATTGGTTTGATGCGGGCGGTGGAAAAATTTGATCCCAGCAAGGGTGCCAAGCTGAGCAGTTATGCCGCCTGGTGGATCAAACAGTCCATGCGGCGGGCTTTGGCCAATCAGGCTAGAACCATTCGCATTCCCGTGCAGTCCGCCAGTAAAATCGGCAAGATTCAGTCGGCAAAAAACCGTCTCAGCCAGAGTTTGGGACGCCTGCCTACCGACAAGGAAATTGCTTCTGAGATCAACTTGACGGAGCGGACTGTGGTTGGTCTCAGGCAGGGAAAAACCTCGACCATTTCTATTTTTGACCCGATACAGAGCGGGGCGGATGGTGAATTCAAGGATATCATTCCGGACGACAAGACGTTTTCTCCGGATGATATTGTCAAGGATGAAGAAACCTTGAATCACATGATGGAGTTGACTGCGAAGCTGGAGGAGCGCGAGAAAGTGATCCTTAATCTGCGTTTTGGTTTGCAGGGTGACAAGCCGAAGACTCTGGAAGAAGTCAGCCGTGCCATCGGTCGTACACGTGAGCGGGTGAGGCAAATACAGAATCAGGCCTTGGATAAACTCAGGGCTTTGCTGGATGAGGAACGCACTCTGGAAGATTTTGCCCGGGAAGCAGAAAACGCTGTCGACGACGATTTCTGACGGTCAAACTGTTTTTTTAACAACGAAAAGACTCGAAAAGACTCGAAAAAAATCATGAAAAGTTACGTTGACTGATTTCCAGTCGCATACTTTTCATGATTTTTTTTCGAGTCTTTTCGAGTCTTTTCGTTGTTAAAAAACGGATTACTGCCGGGGGATGATTTCCATCGCCAGGCGTCCGCTGCCCGGGTTGATTTCCAGGATGCGTACTTTTATTTTTTCGCCTGGTTGTAAGCGTTCCCTGGTCATGACGACTCCCCGTTCATAGAAGCGATTCAGCTCAGCCAGCACGAGGCTTCCATCCAGGCGCACAATGGTGGCGTCGAGGGTACAGTTCATGCATTCACGTCGAAGATATTCGAGCAGCCAGAAACGCCTTGCCTCGCGCTCCAGGGAACGATTCTGCATCCCGGTTTTTTCAACATTGTCCAGAACGGCGAAAAGCTCTTCCTGAGTATAGGGGATTTTCTGATTTTCAAGATGTGCGGCCAGCTGTCGCTGGATGACCAGATCGGCGTAGCGACGGATTGGGGAACTGACCTGGGTATACAAGTCCAGCCCTAGTCCGGCATGGGGTTGCGGATAGGTGGACAGACGTGTTTTCTTCATTTTGCGAACCATCTGATCAAATTCCAGCGGATCATAGCAGGTGATGGTTGTGACGGGTTCTGAAGGGGGATCCTGAGCCCGGTAAATGACTGGTATCTGATGGCGCAACGCATATTTTGCCGCCAGGTGATTGGCTAAAATCATGAATTCACGTACCAGGTAGTGACTAGGCGTTTCCTGATTTTCTTCCGTTACCGAGATCTTTCCCTGATGAACCATGATTTTCAGCTCGGGACGGTTCAGGTTGACTCCACCAGCTTCTTCCCGGGTGGTCTGAAGAATGACCGCAAGGCGATACAATTCCTGCAGAGTGGAGGAAAGCGTGTCACCTGAATCCCCGAGAATGCGGTCGGCTTCCAGATAGGTCAGACGCCGGTGAACACGGATTTTTGCAGAGGCAAAACTCCAGTCGCTAATATCGCCATCCGGTGTGAATTCGACTTGGAAACTCATTGTCGGGCGCAGTTGTCCTTCTTCCAGGCTGGCCAGACGGCAGCTCAAATCAGGGGGAAACATGGTGACGGTGGTGGTGGGGAGATAGAGTGAAAGGGGGCGTTCCACTGCTGCATCGTCAAGGATATCTCCTTTGTGGACGAAACAATTCGGTGCCGCCAGATGGATGCCAACCAGCAGGCGATCCCCTTCCCTGCGAAAAGAAAGAGCATCGTCGATTTCCCGCGTCCATTCGTCGTCAATACTGAAGGTCACTTCGCTGGTCAAATCACAGCGTTTCTGAATTTCGCCGGGCATTTCGGCCAGCTCAGGAAGTTCTGCTGCACATTTGATGACTTCCTTTGAAAAGCCGGCGTGAATGCCGTTGACCAGCAGAAACTCGTCTGCATCTTCAGGGAGCCGGTCGGTCATGCGCAACAGTTTTAGAGCTGTTTCACGGGCTGGTCGTTTTGCGTTGACAGCACTGAGCAGATTGATGGTATCACTGTTGAAGCCGTTGAGCAGATAGTCCTGGCTGTGCTGTACCAGCTGTTCCATTTCTTCGGGAACTGGTACAGGAATCGTTTTACTGCCGGTCAGGACATCCTGCAACCATGCTTTTTGACGCTCTTTTAAAGCGGCTCGCTCTGAGCGCTGTTTGAGCAAGCTTTCCAGCTCCGTGACTCCTTCGAGACTGCGTACCAGAAATTCCTGACCCTGGCGCTGAAAGTGCAATTTATCTTCGATCAGTTTTCGAGCCATGGCGGAAAGCTGTAAGGGGGCTGCCTGGGGAAAATATATTTTTGTAATTTCCGGGAGGGGAATCGTTTGATTTGCCTGAGGCTGCAACTCCTCCCAGAGCAGTGGCAAGTCGATTTCGCTCATCGTTTCGAGAATCTGCAACTGCAGTGCCGCCAATTGATTCAGCGGATTTTTGCCGGCATCCCCGTAGGTTGCAAGCACCTGTTTTGCGCTGATCTTGCTGATCTGGGGAGTGGCTCCCTGAACATGAAGACGCTCTCCAGAAACCTTGACAACGGTGCCAAGACTCATTTCATTGTTAGCAAAATAATCAAGTATCGTGTTTTCGGGAAATTGCATTCATGCGACTTTCTT
>JAQVUB010000415.1 GCA_028699735.1 Lentisphaeria bacterium
CAGATCCCAGCCCGGAAGCAAGGCGGCCAGGGCTTCCGGATGTTTGTCAGGGTCGAGCCCATTTTGCCGTGCAGCCCAGGAAAGAGCCCGGTACATATCACCGGTATTGACATAGAAGCCGCCAAGTATTTCCGCAAGCAGGCGAGCCGTCGTGCTTTTGCCGGCCGCCGCTGGACCGTCAATGGCTACTTGATATGATTGATTCATTTCAGATCCCGCTTGCTAAAACTAGTTACAGTGAAATTCTTTTTAACCACGAAATGCACGAAAAGACACGAAAAAAATTCATGGCAATGGAAGGTGTCTGCTGTCTTGTGTCATACTTGCCATGAATTTTTTTCGTGTCTTTTCGTGCTTTTCGTGGTAAAAAAAAGATTCACAGTAACCAGCCTTACTTCGGTTGAGTTTCGGGGCTGGAAACGGCCTCCGTTTGGGTGCTGCTTTGGTCATTTTGCAGTCCGAAGCTGAGGCGTTGGAAGAGCCGTTTGCCGTCAAAGGCGGTGATATAGAGCATCAGAGCGATCAGCAATGCGGCGAAGGTATTCTGCAGGATGGCAATGATCTTGACTGGGAGTCGTTTGCGGAAGACGAGTTCGAGCAGTGCGTAGACGATATGTCCGCCGTCGAGAACGGGCAGCGGGAGCAGATTGATCATGGCCAGGCTGAAGGTGATCAGGATAATGAACGAAAATCCTCCGCGCAGACCTTCGAGTTTGAGCTTATACCAGAGCATCATGATGATACCCAGCGGCCCGCTCATATGCTTGACCTGAATGCTGGTGCGCGGAGCTTCCGGCTTTTCATCCGAGCCGATGCTTTTTATTTTCCTGGTGAGCGGAGAAAAGAGCAGGCCCAAGGTGCGAGTGGTCTGGTCGACGACATTGGTGAACTGCCGCCAGGGGCTGGGATGACCGATGATTTTTGCAGCCGTGCCAGAGAGCTGCATGCCGACCTGATAGACGTCTCTGCCATCCTGGTGATTCAAGGCTGGAGTCACTGACACTTTGCGCAGTGTACCGTTGCCAAAGACGAGGATATCAACCGATCGTCCTTCAGATTCCCGGATTCCGTTGACGAACATTTCGACATCGGTGATATCCTGGCCATTCAAGGCAATCAGGCAATCACCTGCCTGAATACCGGCCTGGCTGGCTGGCATCCCGGCGAGAATTCGCTCGGCACGCACATTAAAGGCGAGACCAAGGGCTGCCGCGCCTGCAGCCTGATCCGCTGGCATTTTGAGATTTTCGAAGAGCATTTCACGCTGCTGACGGCTGATTTTGAGGGAGAGTATTTCCCCCGCAGGAATTTCCCGCAGAGTCTCTGCAAGTGCATTTGCTGTGGTAATGGCTTTTCCATTCAATTCCAGCAGCTGATCGCCTTTTTGCAAACCGGCTCGCGTTGCTGCTGAGTCTGGCAGGATTTCACCGATGGAGACGGGGTTGCTTGCCTGAAAGAAGGGGAAGCCGAGGTTTTCCATCAACGGGTTGGGTGCGGGTTGATAGCTGATTTCCTGTTGTTGGCCCTGATTGTCAATCACCGTCAGACTCACAGAAGCCTCTTTGGTGAAGACATATTCCGTGGTCATCTCCTCGACGCCTTTGTCAAAGCTTTTGCCGTTGACTGCGATGATGCGGAAACCCGGGCGCAAACCAGCATCCCATTCCGGATTGGATTCAGGCACGTAGTCCAATTCGAGCTTCTCCCCGGAACGCAATACCTTCAGCTGAAGTTTTTCGCTGTCAGCGGGAATTTCTGTACTGACTTCATCCCAGTAGCCTTCGGTTTCCTGCCCATTGACCGCGATGACCTGATCCGTCAATTTCAGACCGTCCTTGAACAGCGGCAGAATTTGCGGCACCTGCGTCAGAATGCAGGAAGGAGCCGGAGGCGCTTCCCAGACGCCGACTGCCCACATGATGGTGGCCAGCAGAAAACCGAAAAGGACATTGAAGAAGGGGCCGGAAAAGGCGGCAATGATGCGATCCTGCGGCGGACACAAAGGCAGTTTTTCCCCGGAACTGGTCGTGGGGTTGTCCGATGGATCCAGTTGCGGAAGCATGACATAACCCCCGAAAGGAAGCCAGCTGACGACATACTCGACTCCGCGTATCGTAAAACCCCAGATCTTCTTCCCGAAACCAACCGAAAATTTTTCGACATGCAGTCCTCGCCACAGTGCGGCCAGCAAATGCCCGAATTCATGGATGAAGACACAAAACCCAAAGAAAAAGGTGATAAATAAAATTTTCCAGAGCATGGAAAAGAGGAAACTCAACTGACTCATGATGATCTCGCATTTGCGGGGTGAAAATAGAATTGAAACAAACATAAAATATAATCCCCTAACCGGAAAGATCAAAACCTGGAACGGCTCCAGTGACGTGCATGTGCAGCATGTGCAGCAGGACGTAATCTGTCAGTGAAGCTGAGTGCAGCGGTATTTTTTTACAACGAAAGACACTAACGACCCGAAAAAAATTCATGGGATGAACAACGAATTCCCCTAGTAAAAACCGTTTCCCATGAATTTTTTTCGGGTCGGTTCGTGCTTTTTGTTGTTAAAAAGAATTCCTCTGTTACCAAGTTTAACTGACGCATTACAGCAGGACAGCAAGTCATAAGCAGGTTGGCACGTTCTCTTTTCCATATTACAGTATACTTGACGGAGTATTTTCTATTTGGAGGCTCAAGCCATGCAAAAATTAACCAGCAGTGTATATACCTTTGAGAAACTCATCAATAATGATTTTCTCTATGTTGACAAAACAGAATACATTTGGAAATTAATTTCTGAAGGGCCTGCGTCTTTTTTTATGTCCCGTCCGCGCCGTTTTGGCAAGTCGCTGACTGTCTCGACCCTCAAGGCGGTATTCGAGGGCCGGAAAAATCTTTTTAAGGGTCTTGCCATCTACGATACAGGTTACGACTGGAAAGAGTATCCGGTCATTCATCTGGATATGGCCAACTGCGACGCTCATACGCCATTGGCATTGCGCAAATATCTTGTTCGAGTCTTGACCGCATTGGCCTGTTCACACCATGTTTCGGTTGATATTCATGAAGATGAACTGTCCGCCTCCTTCGAAGCCCTTCTTCGGGCAGTGGCAAAAAAATCTCCGATCGTCATTTTGCTTGACGAATATGACAAGCCGATCTTGAATACGCTGATGACGCCGGAAGCGGGTGCCTGCCGGGATGTCCTCAAAGGATTTTATTCCTCGATCAAGAAATGCGAAAGCCTCGAACGCTTCGT
>JAQVUB010000416.1 GCA_028699735.1 Lentisphaeria bacterium
TAGAAGCCAGTATTCAGGCGCCCGGTGAGGATGCTCTGATCAACGGAGACCGTCCCCATGCCGAAATAATTCATCAGGGCATTGCGGCGGACATCCGAACCGATAATCCCCATCGACACTCCGCCCACCGATAGATAATTCTTGCCGCGCATGTAGGCAACCGCAGCTGCGCAACGGGCAAAACGCAGCAGGCGCCCCGCAACAAAGTCCGAAAGCGGAGCTTCCTCGTCTTCAAGATCCGGCGAGTATACGCAGAAAATGGGGCGCTTCTTTTCATCCATGGCAGCGGTGAAAGCCTTCAGCCAGACTGCTCCAGGACGATCCGTCTGATTCAGACCATAAGCGCATTGCTGCCATTCCGTCGAGCCAATCCCCATCATCGCACCCATCAGCTCATCCGAATACGACCAGCTGCGACCCACCCAGATGTTGGCACTCACACCCTGTGTGGCATAATACTCCTGCGCACGTGCCGCCGTCCTGGCACCATAGACAATTTCCGGAGCAACCACCACCTGAATCGGGCTGCCATCCGGCTGCCGGACATTGCTCATCAGCAACTCATAAACTTTTTCGACCATGCCCCAGGTACGCGCCAGATTATCCTCATAGGCACCAATACGCCCATCCGATACCGGAGTAATGGCAATCGTCGGTACCTGACCCAGAACCCGTTTCTCAGACTGCTGAAAACTGCGCGCCGACTTTCCCAGCTTCGCAAAATCCGGACGTTCCGCATCGCAAACCGCCATCCCAGCACAAACACTCTTCTTAGCCATCACTTTTCTCCTTTTGCTTTTACCAGAACCGCTTCGTTAACTGCTTAACTGACTAAAAATAATCCCTTACGCGAGAAAGACAACCCCAATCCTAACAATTTTTCCAGCGGGATCCACTGGTTATCCCATGTATTTTTTCGGGTCTTTCGTGTTTTTCGTGGTTAAAAAAGGTTATTGATGACTGGTTATTTCCCAAAAACCGGGTATATTTAGTTTCATGTCATGCCGTCTGTTTCGGAACCTGTGCGGCAGGAAGGTTGTGAACCGGGTCAGATGGGGAACCAAGCAGCCCTAAGCAGCCGACCTGGGTGCCAGTTCCCCCGAAACTGGCGGCATGACTTTTTTTCAGTTGATATTCCGGCATAAGGAGATGCAAATGTCTTACCAGGTCCTGGCACGCAAATGGCGCCCACAGACTTTTGCCGAAGTCGTAGGACAGGAACACATCGGGCGCACCCTGAAAAACGCCATTCAGCAGAACCGGATCGGACACGCATACCTGTTTGTCGGCTCACGCGGAATCGGAAAAACCACCTCCGCACGCATTTTTGCCAAAGCCCTGAACTGCCGTAATCCGCAGCAGGGCGAGCCCTGCTGCCAGTGCGACAACTGCCTCGAGATCGCCCAGGGCAATTCGCTCGATGTCATTGAAATCGACGGCGCTTCCCATAACAAGGTGGAAGATATTCGCGATATCCGCGACAGCGTCATGTATTCGCCCAGTAAAAGCCGCTTTAAAATTTATATTATTGACGAAGTTCACATGCTTTCGACGGCCGCCTGGAATGCGCTGCTGAAAACCTTAGAGGAGCCTCCGGAGCATGTCAAGTTTCTCTTTGCTACAACCGAACCCCACAAGGTGCTTGCCACCATTATTTCGCGCTGTCAGCGCTTTGACCTGCGGCGAATTCCGGTACCCCTGATTGTACAGCGTTTGCGTCAGATTGCGGATGGGGAGAAAGTCCGGGTTGAAGATCAAGCTCTGGCTGCCATCGCCCGCGCAGCGGATGGCGGCATGCGCGACGCCCAGTCCATTTTTGATCAGATGATCGCTTTCTGCGGCGGCCTGCGCGAGGGCGAGCTGATCCGCGAACAGGACGTTATTGAAGTCTTCGGTATCGCTTCCGGCACCGAATTGCGGGAGCTGGCGCTGGCGGTGCTGGGCAATGACTTGAACCGGGCTATGCTCGTACTGCAGGCAATGTCCGACAGCGGAAGAGACCTGGAACGACTCTTTGAAGACCTGATTTCCTACATCCGCAACGTGATGATTGCAAGCCTCTGCCAGGATGCCAGCCGTTTTCTTGAAGTGAGTTCGAGCGAGCTGGCGGAACTGCAAAGCCTCGGCAAGGCATTGGATTCCCAACTGGTGCAGCGAGTATTGCAGGGATTGGTTGCCCAGGAATGGGGCTTCCGCTCCGCACTGAACAAGAGAATTTATCTGGAAGTCGTGCTTTGCAGGGTTATCAACGAAGCTCACAGTGTGCAAATCGATGAAGTGATGACGCAACTGAACGTCCTCAGCGGCATCCTGCCCCGTGAACAAATGCCCGAACCGCGCAAACAACTCATCCTGCCACCCCTGCCTGCAGAAATCCTCTCCCGGCCTTCTATCACTACCCCGGCTCCACCAGAAAGGCACCTCTCCACAGAGCCGCTATCTATTGAACATCCGGAAGTTAAAATTCCGGAAGAACAAAACTTCACGGTCGAAGAGGAACCAGCGCCTGACCCTGCGGTAATTTTGCTGCAGGAGGAGGAACTCCCGAAAGAAGAGGAACTCACCCACGTTCCGCAAGATGAAGCGGTTGCGTTTCAGAAAAGTGCCGATCTGGATATGGATATTGAGTTTTTAGACGATGCTCATGTGGTACTGCCGGTACTACCGGCGCAGCCCGAATCGTCACCGGAACAGCTGCTCGAAAGACTTTGCTCTGCTTTGCAAAAAAAATCCTCTGCTCATCAGGATCTGGCCGGCATTCTGTGCAGTTTTATCCCCAGTCTTGATGAAAACCGCACGTTGACCCTGTCCTATGACCAGCGTAAAGTCAGTGAACATGATGTACGTCTGGTACTCGATCCAAAGAATCTGGCGTTGCTCAAAAAAGTTTACAAATCCATCCATCCGCTGGGCAATCTGGTGATTGACCGCTGGAATCCGGCCAGCAGCGAGGAATTGAAGCCTGGATTGCGTCAAGTCAATCTTGAAGAGATGGAAAAACTGGCCGAAGACCCCTTTGTGAAACTTTTCAACGAAAGCATGGGAACCACGGTTATTGATGCCCGTGTACCGGCACAACACAATGGCCACAAAGAATCTAGAACAGACTAAGTTGTCAGTTTTCAGTTGTCAGTTGTCAATGGCAAGTAACTGCCCCCTGCCCCCTTTTTATCAATGCCCATGATTTCAAGCATGCCAAAAGCCCTGCAACGGCTGTCCGAAAAACTCAACCGCCTGCCGGGCATTGGGAAACGC
>JAQVUB010000417.1 GCA_028699735.1 Lentisphaeria bacterium
CCCGGCAAATTCCCTTAAGCAGAGCGATCCCGCAGCGCAATCCGGCGAAGCTGCCGGGGCCGGTACCGGCGCTCCAGCGTTCGATATCGGTTACTTCGAGTTTCAGGTTCTGAAAGCAGGCTTTGAGCCATGGGCTCAGGGTGCGGTCGCTTTCACGGCCGGAACCAGGCAGAATTTCCGAACAGAGCAGGCTCTGATTCCGGCGGATGGCCAGAGAGCAGCCCTGTGAACAATCAAGAGCGGCAGTAATCATGAATGGGTCTCCCTGGAAATCCCCTCCGGCAATCCGGCCTGGCAGAGTTTCTCAGCGAATGCGTCGGGGATTTCGAGTCTGCGCTGAATTTCATTGACATGCTGCAGATGGATCATCAGCAGGCGCTGATCATCCTCGAGCAGTCCGTCGATGCGTTCGGGCCACTCAACGATGGTAATCGCGTTGGCAGCGAAGAGGAATTCGTCAATTCCAAAGGCCAGCGCGGAGTTTTCGTCATCGATGCGATACATATCAAGATGGTACAGGAAGCGGTTGCCGGACAGTGGGTATTCTTGAGCGACGGTAAAGGTCGGGCTGGTGACTGGAGAAATCACCCCCAGACCCCGGGCAATGCCACGGCTCAACACGGTTTTCCCTGTGCCCAGGTCGCCATATAGTGCAACCACCATTCCCGGTTTCAGCTGGGAGGCGATTTGTTTCCCGAATTCTACTGTTGATTCAGGTTGTTGGCTGGTAAAAAACATGGTCGTATGGGGGGGAAGGACGGACACGGACGGACACGGACGGGACACGGACGGACACGGACGGGACACGGACGGACACGGACGGGACACGGACGGGACACGGACGGGACACGGACGGACACGGACGGGACACGGACGGTACACGGACGGTACACGGACGGTACACGGACGGGACACGGACGGTACACGGACGGGACACGGACGGGACACGGACGGGACACGGACGAAACACGGACGAAACACGGACGAAACACGGACGAAACACGGACGGGACACGGACGGTACACGGACGGGACACGGACGGTACACGGACGAAACACGGACGGGACACGGACGGGACACGGACGAAACACGGACGTTTTGGCGTTCTGTGGTAGTGCATTCTCGCGCTACATTCACCTTGCATCACGACAGTTTGGGGGTGGGAGGGTACGTACATCACAACCGAGCCGGTTGCGCCACCTTTTAAACCTGCATCCTGCAATGAAAATTGCCCGTTCAAAAGCTGTCTCGGTTCTTTCCTGCAGTGGAATTATAATTTTTCGAGCAGTTCTGGCAGGCCGGTAACTTTTTCGGGGTTAAGGAATTTCAATTCATTGATTCCAGCATCGAGCAGGTTTTCGCCGATTTCCTCTTCAAAGACTCTTGCCATTTCGCTGTGGAAGGTCTGTTTTGACAAGTCAATCAGCCTCGGGTTGGCAACGGTTTGCCAAAGGATTCCGAGCGCATCGAAGATTCGCCGCCAGTCCGGGAATATGAAATGCTTCACATCAAAGAGATACCGGATTTTTTCGGGGGATTTCAAGTAATAATAGCGTCCACGTTTTGCTTTGGCATCGGTTGCGACCAGGCCGCCTGCGGTTAATTCCATCAGGACATCCTGGATGGATTTCCAGGAGAATCCGCTGATGTCCGCCACGTCCTGAATCTTGCATATCTCTTTATTCAGCAAAGTCAGGATCGTTTCAGCTCTTGCAGAGAGACCAAATACCCCCCGCATCTGTAACAGGATGCTTGCGCTGATATCAGTTGGAAAGGCAGTAACCTTATTGGTTGGCAGATACGGTGTGCGAAGATAACCGTATTGCATGGCAATTTTATCTTTTTCCCGGCAGAAGTCCTGCGATTTTTGATCCGGATTGATGAACATGGACACGGCTTTGCACGGCTTCACCGGGAGCAGGTCGTCGGCCAGTTTTTTCCATTTACGGGAAGAGAACTTGCTCATGGTTGCCACAATAAATCCCAGTGAGGCGGCATCCTTCTGCCGGACTTTGCCGGAAAGCGATTTCAGCCGTTGAACATTGATAAACGTTTCGTTGACTCGCAGCCAATCGATGACCAGATCATACAAACGTTGATCATAGCGGCAGAAAGACGAAGAAAAGAGCAGAAGAGCCTCCGGATCGACAACATACGGACTGTCACCGATGGGAATCTGCCCGGCAATGCCAAGTCGAGTCCACTGCCGCCAGATCAGATTCAGCAGCGCATTGAAATATTCGTCTCTAAATTCTCGCACTGACATTTTGCCACCCCAGTTGCAGGAACATGTCCCTCAGTATTTCATGAAATTCATCCGACACATCCTGAGTCATGCACCATTCTGCTGCCGAAACCAATTCCGCTTCAGAGGGATTCAACGCCAGCAGGTCGCTGACGTGGTAACCTCCGCGGTCTGCAGAAGCCCAAGTCTTGAAAAAGATCTGATCGTATCGCCCGATATAATGCACTGTCAGTTTTTCCCCGATGACAACCGATTGGAGCCTTTGTTGAAAACCTTCCGGCAAGCCCAGACGGAATTGAGAAGCAGGGCCGTTGTTCAGCCAGTCATGGGGTAACCCCAGAATACGCCCCACATTCCCTGCAGCACGCAGCAAATATTCCGGAAGCGGCTCAGAATCTTGCAATACATTGTTATCCAAAAACGCCAGAATATCAATATCCCGGGTCGTTCGCATTACCAGCCCAGTCGCTATCAGAGCAGAACCACCGCAAACAACCAGCCCGGTCGAAGGAGCATCCCCTAACAGCAACTGCTCATCCAGAAGCTTTAACGATTCCTGAAGTTTTAAAGCATCAAATGATTTGTTATTCATTGGTGATAATCCATTATTAAATGTGGGTTTTGCTTAAATTAAACCGTTTTCCAGGAAAAGCAAATCAAGTAACTCTGTTCGATAAAGTGATCGAAACGTGCATTGCCTCGAAATTGGTCTTTCAAAGAAAATCTTTCACGGCTTCGCAAGCAGGCCGCTTACGCTACTTTTTAAACCGCACCTTGCACCTTTATGATATTTTCTTCAGCATTTTTTTCAGGAATTGTCCGGTGTAGGATTTACGGACTTTTGCGACTTGTTCGGGGGTGCCGGAAGCGACCAGGGTACCTCCGGCATTACCGCCTTCGGGTCCGAGATCGATGAGGTAGTCTGCGGTTTTGATGACATCGAGGTTATGTTCGATGACCAGAATGGTGTTTCCCTGATCCCGCAGTGAGAACAGGACGGCAAG
>JAQVUB010000418.1 GCA_028699735.1 Lentisphaeria bacterium
GACGATAAGCGTCACTCTGCCGCGCAATGGCAATCTTTTCACGATAGGCCAGGCTTTGTTGCAGACGACGGATAAAAAAATCCGCATCAACGGGTTCATCACGGTCAAAGGTCCAGACCCTTGCGCGGATTTGTGAAGCCGGCGAAAAGGCGGCTCGTGCCAGCCAGGAACCATCGCTGCCAAGCACATCAACACTCTCGCCAGGGCGCGGATCCCCCAATACCGATTGCACAGCCCCGGAAAAAATCCAGGGATGCCGTCTCAGCAGCGACTGTTCACGCCCTTTGCATAAAATAAGCTGTTTGATCACAAGTGACTTTCGTAAAAAGACTAACACGGACGGAACACGGACGGAACACGGACGGAACACGGACGGAACACGGACGGAACACGGACGGAACACGGACGGAACACGGACGGAACACGGACGGAACACGGACGGAACACGGACGGAACACGGACGGAACACGGACGGAACACGGACGGAACACGGACGGAACACGGACGGAACACGGACGGAACACGGACGGAACACGGACGGAACACGGATGAGCCTTCTTAACCCCGAAGGGGCGTGACATACCAGCCCAGGGCAAGCAAGGCCGTTAGGCCGCAGCGACGCCCTGGGTTCAGAATCCCCCCATCAGCAAAACCCTGAAAGGGCGTGACATAATTGTGTTCAATCCCAGATGTACCTTTCATCATAGGCTACGCCATACAGCTTGAGAATCTCGACAAGTTCATCCTTGAATGTCCGTTTCCGGTGGTGTTGCTCTTGTCTATCAATGTATGCGATCAATGTGTCCAGCTGTGATTGACCAAGAGAAAACGCACCATACCCCGCTTGCCAGGCAAAGCCATGGTAGGCAGGAGCCTGTTGCTTCATCCACGCTGAGGACGATTTCTTGATTTCCTCCAGCAGCTTGCTTACAGTCATGGTGCGAGACAACGTGCAGGCCAGATGAACATGGTCTGCAACGCCGCCGACACGGTAGGCTTCGGCATTCAAGGAGCGCACAGCGCCAGCCAGATAGGCGTGCAGGGCAGGACGGATATCCGGAACAATCCACGGTTCGTGTTTTTTTGTGCTGAACACCAGATGCAAAAGAATTTTGGACAGAGATTGAGCCATAGAGGTTCCCTTCGTTATGTCACGCCCTTTCAGGGTTATGCTCTTGGTGGGATACGAACCCAGGGCGTTGCCCTGGGCTGGTATGTCACGCCCCTTCAGGGTTAAGTCTCTTTCCCCTCCCGTCCGTGTTTTACTTCAATGCTTCTTCCAGATCCTTGTTGTGTTGCTCATTGATCTGGTCGATTTTTTTGACCGCGCCTTTTTTGGCCTCGACCTGTGCCGCGCCAATACCGTAATCAACTGCACTTTGAATTTCCTGACGCAGGGATTGCCCGGATTTTTTGGGGGCGTCCTGTTGCTGGCTTGCAGGTTGATTTGCAGGTGCTGCAGGTTTTGCCGGTTCGCAGGAACTGCAGAGGAGCAGGACGGCACTCAGCAAAAACATGGTTTTCATCGCAGACCTCCTTTTGACAAGTAAACTTTTTTTTAACAACGAAAAACACAAACAGACACGAAAAAAATTCATGGTGCTGAGGCTATTGTCATCATGTGTCGTATTTCCATGAATTTTTTCGTGACTTTTCGTGTTTTTCGTGGTTAAAAAAAAGCAACTGGCTTTCCACTTCGCACACTGTCAATTTCGGCCCGTACCAGTTTGATCGTTTGCATTGCCTGCGCCGCAGTGACCGTTTCCGGCTTTATGCCTCTACGGATGCAATCGAAGAAATACACCTGTTCATTGAAATAGGGTCCCGCCGACGAGATATTCAAACCGCTTTTGACTTCCTCGACAGACTCCTGCTGCAGCGGATGGGAAATTTGATCATCCTGATACAGCGTCAACGTCGGATTGCCGCGGCTGTTGAATTCCAGGCAGGCCTTGTCAAACGTTGCACGGTACGCAGCCGTAAACGGAAAGCCCTTTGGCATATCCGCGCTTCCTTCAGCACTGACGACAAGCCCCTTGCCAAAATCATAATGCGTAAAGCTGTGCACGATTCCTCCGGCAGTCTCCGCATCCCGGGAAAAACCAAAAGACTGCACAGACTGCGGCTTGCCCAGCAGCCATAACACAGCATCACTGTCATGAATATGCCGGTCAAAAATCTGCATGCCGCCACGCTTTTCATCCAGATACCAGTTTTGCCAGCCGGTCGAAATCCCCCCCACCCTGGTCATCGAAAGAGCACGCAACTCCCCATAGGTCTTGCGACTCACGGCCTCTTTCAAAACACCGTATTCCGGCCAGAAACGCAATACCTGACCGATCAGCAAAATTTTCCCGTTCTGCTCAGAAGCAGTGATCATCTCGCTGCACAGTTGGGGATTCAGAGCCATTGGCTTTTCGCAGAAGACATGGCAGCCCTTTTGCAGAGCCAAAATGCTCAGTTCCGCATGCAGAAAAGTCGGCACGCAGACACAAACTGCGTCGAGCTCTTCCCTGGCCAGCAATTCCTGACCCGTCGCATAGATTTTCATGCCCGGAAAATCTTCGGCGATCATCTGGCGGCGTTCCTCCCGGGCATCCGCAATGGCGCACAACTCGACATCAGCACCGTGTTTTTTCAGCATCTGGGCATGGTGCCGGCCCATATTCCCATAACCACACAAAGCAACGCGCATCTTTCTTTCCTCTTTTAAAAAATTTCGAGCCTTTTCGGGTCTTTCGTTGTAAAAAAAACATCTTCAGGAAGCCACATAGGCCAGAGCAGAGGCCATAATATCGCAGGCTTGATCAATCTCCGAACGGGTGACTTTCAACGAGGGAAGCAAGCGCAAAACGCCTTCGCCGGCAGTCAGCGTCAGCAGGCGGCGTTTTTTGCAGGCAGTCTGCAGAGCGACGACACGTTCACCGACTTCGACGCCGACCAGCAGTCCCATGCCGCGAACTTCCTTGATAAAGGAGAATTGCTGCTTCAGTTCATTCAACCTGGCAAACAGGCAGGTGCTCATCGCCTGCACATTCTCGAGAACCTTTTCCTCTTCCATGGCTTTGAAAACCGCCAGTGCTGCCGCGCAAGCCAGAGGGGTGCCGCCAAAGGTGCTGCCATGCACTCCAGGAGCAAAAAACTCGCCGAACTCCGCACCAATTTCAAACGCACCCATCGGGAAACCATTACCAAGCGCTTTAGCCATGCTCATACCATCCGGAATGATG
>JAQVUB010000419.1:0-1967 GCA_028699735.1 Lentisphaeria bacterium
TTTTTCAGGAATTCGAGGCTGATTTTAGCGCTGTCGAAGGGGGATTCTTTGCAATGATCCTGTTCGTAGATCAGCCACTGGCAGGAAGTCTGTTTTGCTGCCAGGAAAGCGCTCTTCAGGTCGACGACTCCGCGGCCCAGTTCGGTGGTGGTATTCGGATCATCCGGCACGATGATGTCTTTCATATGCAGCTGACGAATGCGGGAGGCGCATTTTGGGATGTATTCGCCGGGTTTAAAACCGGCCCGGGTGAGCCAGCAGACATCCAGTTCCAGAAGAACCTTTTCCGGATCGGTCGCCTGCAGCATGCAGTCCAGCACCGGCACCCCGTCTTTCAGGGCAAATTCCGCCCAGTGATTGTGATAGGTGAAAAAGCATCCGTTGGCACGTGCGGTATCGCCGAGTTTCCGGCAAAGTTCGCAAAAGGGTTCACAGTTTGCGACAAAATCGTACATTTTACTGATTGTCACCGCTGGTGAATTCAAAGCATGTGCATATTCGAAAACCTGGCTGGAGGGGTTCAGGATGTCGTCTGCACTGAACATGGTTCCTGCACATTTCAGACCGAGTTCCCGCAGAAATCCGGCCAGCTCCGCCGGCGGGATTTTACCGTAATCAACGGCAAATTCGACTCCGTCAAAACCGAGCGCGGCAATCTTTTTCAGGGTACCGCGGAAGTCTTCCTTTAGTTCATTTCGAAAATTGTAAAGTTGCAGACCGAGTTTCATGGTTTTTTCCTGTGCTTGGGTAGTGTTGGGAGAAATAACAAATGCTCTCCGGTGTCTTTGTACACCGGGGAGCATGTCAACGATCAGTCCCGCTCTGATTCAGCGGTGGTATGCCTGCATGACTTTCTCGAAGGCAGTGCAGTATTTTTCCAGGTCGTCATGATCCGCCATCAGCCACATCAGAGAGGAGGCCATCAGCTGGTTGAAAACGATATTTTCAGCAACCTGATTGCTTTCAATGCGGTACAGGTTTTCCGGAACCGTCCAGAGGCGTTGTTTGTACATCGGAGCACCCCAGCTTTCGCCGATGTCCGCCAGGCCTTCGGCATGCAAAGCGTTAAGAACTTCCGTCCGTCCAATTCCATCCTTGAGCTGTGCGGGATCAACCATCATGCAGTAAACGTAATAGCTTTGGACCGTTGTCCGACGTCCGCGGGCCTGTACACGCAATCCCGGCAGAGCATTCAGGCGCTGCCGTATAAATTCCGCTCCTTCCTCGCGTTTGCGGGTATTTTCCTGGAGCTGTTCCAACTGACTGAGCAAAATCAGTGCCTGGAAATCCGTCACCCGGAAGTTTTCGCAGATCAGTCCCATGGGTGGCGGGGTTCCGCGTTCGCCCTGTTTGGCGCCGCGTGCATAGCCTATATGGGACAGTCTTCCGAGAACATCAGCCAATTCCAGGTCATTGGTGATGCAGGCGCCGCCTTCACCACAAGCCATAATTTTAGTCTGCTGAAAACTGAAACTGCCGACATCGCCGATAGTACCGACATGTTTTCCATCCCAGAAACCGCCGTGAGCATGTGCGCAGTCCTCAATGACACGCAGGCCATGTTTTCGGGCAATGGACATGATTTGATCCATATCTGCCATGGAGCCGAACAGGTGCACCGGAATGACCGCTTTGGTTTTCGGGGTAATGGCTGCCTCAAAGGCGGCGGGATCCATGCAAAGAGTGTCCGGTTCGATATCGACAACCACCGGTGTAGCGCCGCAGGAAACCACCGAGGTCCCGGTAGCCAGCCAGGTGTGAGCCGGAACAATGACTTCATCGCCACGCCCAATACCGAAGGCACGCATGGCACACTCCAGCGTGACAGTCCCATTGGCCATCATCACCGACTGTTTGGCACCGGTGTATTCGGCAAATTTTTCATTGAATAAAACCTCCAAAGCCCCGTAGAACGACCATTTGCGGCTTAAGTAGAGCTCGGATAGTTTCGCCGCGACTTCCGGATA
>JAQVUB010000419.1:2067-3225 GCA_028699735.1 Lentisphaeria bacterium
CCATTGAACGCGCTGCCGCCCCAGGTGTGGTTCAATACAGGTATGCCACGTTCTTCGGCAAATTTGAGGGCATATTCATAACCTTTGTCGGTGACCGAAACTCGGTGATAATCCGCGAGAAATTTCAGGCCGACGGCATAAGGAGCCCACTGCTCAAACTTCGCCAGATCCTCTTTGATATTTTCCGGAAAATGCGGATTGATGGCCAGATACATGCGCAGATGTTCCGGAAACTGACAGCACATCTCCCAGACTTTCTCATTTCGCAGTCCGCCCCAAAGGGCTTCATGATGAGAGAAGACCAGGCGCTTAACACCGGCGCGTTTTAGGTGAGCGACCACGTCAGCGGGCTCGCAACGCTTAAAATAGATCGCATAATGGCAGCCCATATGCCCATGCATATCATAGACCGGAAAGTCCGCATGCCCGGTTTTCCAGTATGCTTCCGCAATTGAGCCCGGCTTTTCCCAGATGGAAGTTTTCACAGTTCGGCTCCTTTCAATAAGCTTTCCAGATTTTTTCCGGTGATCAAGGCAAGATCGTTTTCGCTTAATCCGCTGTGGCGCAATTGCAACATGCCGTTGCCGTGATTGTAACGCGGCAGTCCACTACCGTAAAGGATGCGCTTCGCACCATATTTTTCAGCAAGGTCGCGGATCCCCTCCGGAACCCAGTACCCCGCCGTGTCAACATGAAAACCTTCATAATTTTCCAGCAGCGGGCGGATGTTCCGGTCGGAACCCCATTTACCGACTGCCTCCAGATAAAGACAGGTTAGACGCGGAAATTCCTTCAGAAAGGCGTAGAGCTCCGGCCATTTTCCGGCAAAAGCATCCAGCAAAACCGGAACTTTGCGTTCGGCCGCCGCATCGAGGATTTTCCCGAGGGTCAGTCGGCAGGGGACATAGCGATGTTCAAAAGGAGACAGGGTTATGGCGCCAACACGAGCCGCCTTCATCTGCGAAAAAAACAGATCCGGAGCAGGTATTTCATCACACTGCGAGGGCAGGATGCACCAAGTGCCGCAAAGACGTTTTTGTGGATCATTGCGCAAAAATTCGGCAATCTTCTCATTGCTGGTCAGCGCACCCTTGATGATATTGGTATGCCGGATTAACGCCCGGTCGACTCCGTAATAATCCATCTCAGACAACAATG
>JAQVUB010000420.1:0-1866 GCA_028699735.1 Lentisphaeria bacterium
CGCAAACTCCGTGAAATTCAAGTGAATGTCCAGGATATGGGCATGAATGGGCTGGCGATCGTGAATGCCTTCTTCTTTTTGCATCCCCGCGAAAGAGAAAATGCAGCGATACAGCTTCTCCTTGATCTCGGCAGTGAAAATTCGACGCTGGCCATTGTTGCGCAGGGTCAGGTACTCTATATCAGCAGCTTGATGTTCGGCTCACGACGTTTCAGTAAACTGCTCGCGCAGGAACTTAACTGCTCGGAAAACGAAGCGGAAATGCGCAAAAGCACTTACAAGCCGGACTGGAGCAACCCCGACTGCCTCTTCCTGAGTGTAGTACGGCAACTTGAAAACGAACTCAAAACCGCCATCGAACACTGGCAGCAGTCTGAACTGCCGGAATTTCAGAACCGCCCTGTAGGCAAAATCTGGATGACCGGCGGAGGAGCACGCTTCTGGGGACTCAATGCACAACTGATCCGAACCTATGCCTGCCCAGTCGAAATCCTCGGAGTAAAAACCCCTTCGGACAGCAAAGTCGCAAATGCATCCAGTGATCAACCCGATCCTACGCTGACCGTCGCCCTCGGCCTGGCTCTGCAAGGCATTGGGCAGGCCGACTGCAGCATCTCCCTGATCCCAAACCTTCTGCGCTGGCAACAACAGAAAATTGCCCGGCTCCCATACCTGCGCGGAACCGCCGCCATCCTGGTCGCCGCACTGCTGATCTTCCTGTTCTGGTTTTATTTCCATGTCACCGGAGAGCAAAGCCGGCTGGAAGCACGCATGTCCGAACTCAATCTCTGCAACAGCCTTGTTCCGAGGCTAGATGATGCCCAGATGCAAATCGGATTCTACCAGAAAATGCTGATTCCTCTGGTGGAAAGCGGCAGCCGTCCGCAACAGTTTCTTGCCACACTAAAGGAACTGCAGCTGGCCATGGCCACCACCCCCGGCCAGGATGAAGGATGGTGCATCTATGTCGCTGATGAATTCAGCTACCAGAACTCCGCTAAAATCCTCCCCGAAAAAGCAACCGCCGCCAGCACGGAAAAGAAACCAGTCAATCTCTTCAGTACATCGGAGAAAACGCCTGAACCGGCCCCCACTTCAGACAACACAATCCAGGTTCACAAGATCCCGCAACTGGAAAAAATGATTGTTGGCGGCTATAGCGTCGTCCCTCCAGACAAAGGAAAGTTTGAGGCAACCAAGGAAATCCTTGATAAACTCAATGCCGGCACCTTTTTTGCAGGTGCAGACTGGTTCAGCGACTGGGACGAAAACCACAGCCTGCAAATTTTCCGGCCCTGGCAGGAATTCGTGCAAAGCAACAAAGGAAACAAAAAAAGTCAGTTGAATTATCATGACTTCAGAATCCAGCTCCCCTTTAAAACTCTAAACGTCAGAAAACCACCGCCGCCCCCACCCCCCAAACGAAGAAGGCGCTGATTTTTTTACCACGAAATACACGAAATGACACAAAAAAAATTCATGGCAAATACACTCATGCAAGTAGTAAACTCTACTGCCATAAATTTTTTTCGTGTCAGTTCGTACATTTCGTTGTAAAAAAAACTGCCCCCTGCCGTATGTAGTACGGGCTTTAGCCTGCCGTATGTACGTCACCCTGCACCCTGCCGTATGTAGTACGGGCTTTAGCCTGCCGTATGTACGTCACCCTGCACCCTGCCGTATGTAGTACGGGCTTTAGCCTGCCGTATGTACGTCCCCCTGCACCCTGCACCCTGCCCCCTGCACCCTGACAACTGAAAACTGAATATGAAAGCCCACCCCTATCAAGATTGGCCGGATCCCTGCCGCAACCTGCTGATGATGGTCATCGCAGCTGTCATTGCGGCAGTGTTTGTCTATTTCGTT
>JAQVUB010000420.1:1966-3219 GCA_028699735.1 Lentisphaeria bacterium
CCTGCACCCTGACAACTGAAAACTGAATATGAAAGCCCACCCCTATCAAGATTGGCCGGATCCCTGCCGCAACCTGCTGATGATGGTCATCGCAGCTGTCATTGCGGCAGTGTTTGTCTATTTCGTTTTCCTCCAGCCAAAATGGAAAGCGCTTCGGGAAACACGCTATGACTTTGCCCGTACGGAAAATAAACTGAAGGAAAGCCCCTGGCCGAGAGACTCCGAACGCCTGCAAACCATCCTCAATACCTACCAGAAAACCCTGGGATCCGGAAAACAAAGCGGACTGAAAAACTTCAGTGAGCAAGCCTTGAAACGGGCAACCAGCCTCTTTAATGATAAAATCAATGATGAGTATGGCAGTGCCGCTCTTTTTATCAGCAAAGCCTCCCAGATTGAATACAAAGATCAGTATGACCGCATGAATTCCACCTTCCAGAACCAGCGAATCTATCTGGACCAATTCATCTTCGGCATGGATGAAAGTACTGTCGAACCGGAAAAATACAAGATGCTGCTGAAAGTCTGGACGACCGAAAAACTGGTCAGCCTCGCAGTGGAACATAAACTCAAGATCGTCCAGGATCGCTCTGTGCGAACCGGCCCACACAACCAGTACTTCGCAGCCAAAATCTCTGTGCTTCCGGAACGCTCCTATCTGCTCGATGAGGAGGATAAAGCCCCTTTCCTGCTGGAATTTCCGGTACGCCTGACCGTTCGCTGCTCGATGGACAATTTTCTTTCCTTTGTCGCTGCACTGCAAAGCGATCCGGTTTTTCTACCGATGGTTCAAATGGAAATGCTGACAGATACTTCCCCTGCCAATAAAATCACCGATGAGCAAGGGAATCTTTCCATGACTGACCTGGAAGTCACCGTTGTCTGTTCTTCCTTCTACCGACCTTCCGATGAACAGCGAAAAGCCGCTCCGAAAAAATCCCTGCCCGTCCTCCCGCCAGGTGCCTGATTGACAAATAAGTGCACTGCCTGATCAACAATTTTCCTCCACTGATCAATCCGCAAAGCAAACCAGCAACTCGCGCACAAGTCCTTGCTTACAAAACTCAACCATAAATAAATTTTCGTATCTTTTCGTGTTTTTTCGTTGTTAAAGAAATATTCTTTCACTGTTGAATGGTTGCCATGAAACGACCTGCCAAATACCTTGAAGAATGGGAAAAGACCCTGCTGCTGACCACTGCCGCAGTCGTCGCACTCTTTTTCCTGATCCTTTTCTGGCCCTCTGACCAGGA
>JAQVUB010000421.1 GCA_028699735.1 Lentisphaeria bacterium
ATGTACAAATCAATTTTATAATATAACAATTCCTTTTCAAAAAACAAGTGTTTGCAGCACCCCTGCCCTAAAGTCGCGATCTTGTTTTTTAACAACAAAATTCACGAACTGACACGAAAAAAAATCCAGCCGTATGTAGTACGGGCTTTAGCCTGCCGTATGTAGTACGGGCTTTAGGCTGCCGTATGTACGTCTTCCTGCCGTATGTAGTACGGGCTTTAGCCTGCCGTATGTACGTCTTCCTGACCCCTGCCGTATGTAGTACGGGCTTTAGCCTGCCGTATGTACGTCTTCCTGACCCCTGCACCCTTATGAATTTCCCCGCCACAGAAGATTTTTCCTGGAGCCGGCTTTTCGTCTGGCTGGTGATTTTAGGTTTGTCTGTATTCGGCTTGTGTTATATTTACAGCACCGGTTACATCGGCGACGAGTATCCCGTCCGTGAAAACTGGCAGCGTCAACTGTTTTATCTGCTCGTTGCTTTGCTGCTTTTTCTGATTTTATCGCACTGGGACAACCGCCAGTTTTCCTGGAAGATGTTTCTCTGGGGGGGATATGTTGCCAGTCTTCTGGCTCTGGTACTGGTCTTGTTCATTGGCCGGGAAGTCGGTGGTGCCCGACGTTGGCTGGAGCTGGGACCCTTTTTGCTGCAACCGGCCGAACCGGCCAAAGTCTTCACCCTTCTGACAGGATGTTATCTTCTCAACCGGCCTGCAAGCGGAAGCAGGCTCTTCCGCCTGATGGCTTTTCCTGCGGTCATCCTCCTTCCCGCCATCCTGATCAAGCTGGAACCCGCCCTGGGCAATGCCCTGATTCTTTTCCCACCGTTCCTGGCAGTGATGCTGGTGAAATACTGCCCCGGCAAACTCTTTCTCTGCCTGCTCAGTACTTGTTTCATCCTGATCGTGGTCGCTATCTGCGGACTCTTCTGGCTGCGCAGTCTCCCCCCGGAAGAAAAAGCAGCAGACAACAAAACAGCCGTCAGCACCCCGAAAAAGTGGAGTTTTTTGCGTGGCTATCACCTGAAACGTCTGCGTTCCTATGTCTCCGGCCAGGGCAGCTGGAATGAACGCCAGTCGATCATGACGGTAGCCAGTGGCGGCCTGTACGGAAAGGGCTTTCTCAATGGTACGATGAAAAGTCTGGGTTACCTGCCAAGGACGGTCGCCCCAACCGATTTCATCTTTTCGGTCATTGCCGAAGAGGGAGGGTTTTTATATGGTTCTCTGCCGGTACTGCTTCTGTATGCGCTGCTGCTGCTGATCTGTCTGTATTGGGGAGCAACCGCTAATAATCCTCTCGATGCCAGCCTTTGCACTGCTTTCAGCTCCCTGACTCTCTGTCACCTGCTGATTGGCATCGGCATGACCATACGGCTCGTGCCAATCATGGGGCTGCCCCTGCCACTGTTAAGCTACGGTGGCAGCTTCACAGTCAGCTTCCTGATGGGGCTGGGTTGTGCAGCAGCGACCAGACTGCATCGCAACGCAACCCAGCAAACAGACACGCGTACCATCCTGCAAATCCGTCTCGCCCGGCTCTTTAACCTGAGCCTGAACCGGCTTTGAATTTTTAACAACGAAAAAACACCAAAAGACACGAAAAAAAATCCCTGGGGACTCATGAGAGTTCCCAGGGAAAAAGTTACCCTATTCAAGGGTGATTATTATTCTGCGGCTTTTTCTTCCTCGGCCTGCTTTTTGTTTTTCTCGACTGCATCTTTGAGTTTCTGAATTTCCTCATCGTTGGTTTTCAGATAGAGAGTCAGATTGGTGGGGTTGAACTGATAATTGCGTTTCGGATGCACCTGGTAGATGCTGTAAAGTGCATTGACTACCAGAGCCCAGCGCTGTGCCAAAGCATCATGTTCTTTCTGCAGAGTCGCTTTGCGGGTTTCATCCCCTTCTTTCTCGATGATGTCTTTCAGCTCAACAATGCGTTTGGCATAGGCATCACGCGCCTGAATGGCTCTTGCAAACACTTCTGTGATCGTTCCAACCCGCAGATAGATTGTCGATTTGACATTGTCATATTCATAGGCACGATTGCCGCCCAAACCAAAAATCACATCCATATAGGTCGTCAATTCAGCAAAAGCCTTGCGAGCCTGAACCAGGCTTTTGCTGATGGCAGCGGCATCTTCCCCACTGCTCTCTTTCAGCTTCGCTGTCTCCTGCTCAATAAAACGTGCCAAAATGGCGCGCCGCTGCAAGGCCTTGGAAAAAGCCTGCTCCATGGTGACCAGAGGCAGCAACTTGTCTTCAAGCGTCTTCTCTGCCGCGGCCGCTTCTGTCGGAGCCGCTTCTTCCGCACGCAAAGCATACCCGCCAAAAACCGTCATCATCACCAAAGCACCCGTAAAAAATTTCTTCAGATTCATTGCCAATCCTTTCAGTCTTGTTAAAAAAACACATATCCCCGGGATTTCACCATAAAAAATCCCCGGATCGATTTACTCTACTATGCAGAATCCATTTTACAAATCTTTTTTTAAATTTTGCTCCGCACCACGCTTTTTTGGCGTAATACGTCAGTGAAGCTGGTAACGGTGGCAATGATATTTTTTTACAACGAAAGACACTAACGAATCGAAAAAATTTCATGGGATAAACAACGAATTCTCGCAGTCAAAACCGCTTCCCATGAAATTTTTTCGGGTCGTTTCGTGCTTTTCGTTGTTCAAAAAGAATTCCACCGTTACCTGTTTTACTGATGTATTACATTTTAGCGTTCTGTGGTGGCGCATACTTGCGTCAAATCCCCCCTGCATCCTGCCTCTCTTTTCCACGCTTGCTGATTTTGGGATTATATTATATTTTTCGTCTTAATTATTGATATCAGACTGTTTTTGAGTTCGTAATGTTTTTTGAACTTGCCAGATTTCTGCCGCTGGGAAACCGGTGTTGCCATTATGCCTGGGGAAGCCGAGCCAAAAACGGGCATATACCGTATCTTGCGGAGCTCTTTTCTTTGCCGGATAATGGGCAACCCCTGGCTGAACTGTGGATTGGAGCGCATCCTTCCATGTCATCCATGGTGAACATCAATGGTCAAAGAAACTTGCTCAACTTCCTGATCAGCGATTTCCCGGAAGAGATTCTGGGCGAACCATGCCTTGCAGCCGGCTTTAAAACCCTGCCTTTTCTGCTGAAAATTCTGAGTTGTGAACATCCCCTGTCCATTCAATGCCATCCGGATCTCAAGACGGCCGCCC
>JAQVUB010000422.1 GCA_028699735.1 Lentisphaeria bacterium
TACGCCACTTTTTAAACCTGCCCTGTGCACCCGAGGCAGTTCGGGCGTGGGCGTGCAAACAGAATTCGCAACCGGGACGGTTACGCCACTTTTTAAACCTGCCCTGTGCACCCGAGGCAGTTCGGGCATGGGCGTGCAAACAGAAATCGCAACCGGGACGGTTACGCCACTTTTTAAACCTGCCCTCTTACAGTCCGATTTCTTTCAGATACTTCTCCATTTGCAGTTCGACTTTCTCCAACTCGGCTTTGATTTTTGAGATATTCTCCTGCACCTCCCCGATATCGATCAGCTCTTCTTCTTCGAATGTATCGACATAGCGCGGAATATTCAGATTGTAATCGTTCTCTGTGATTTCCTTCAAACTGGCCAGGTGTGTGAACTTTTCCACGTCAGAGCGGTTGTGATAGGCCGTCAAAATATCCGTGATATGCCTTTCGCTCAGGGTATTCTGATTTTTTCCCTTGTTGTAGCGGGGGATCCCTTCTGCGTCTTTTCCGGAAGCGTCGATGAAAAGAATATCGTCGGTCGTCCGGTTTTTCTTAAAAACCAGAATGCAGGCAGGAATACTCGTGCCATAAAACAAATTGGCAGGAAGTCCAATCACCGCATCCAGCAGATTCTTTTCAATCACCGCCTGGCGGATTCTACCCTCCGATGCTCCACGAAACAGCACTCCATGGGGAACGACTGCCGCCATGCGCCCATAACTATCGAGGCTGGCCAGCATGTGAAGCAAAAACGCCCAGTCTCCTTTGCTGGCCGGAGGAACGCCCAGATCAAAGCGGTGAAATTTATCCAGGCCGGCTTCCATCTTGAAGATCTTTTCTTTTCCTTTCCGGGAACCGTCCTCCGCTCCCCCAGGATTGAACCCCTCCGCCCACTTGTCCTGCGAAAACGGCATATTGGCGACGATCACATTGAATTGTTTCAGATTGCCGTCCGCGTCCAGGTGCAGCGGATTGGCCAGTGAATCACCCCACTTGATTTCCGCCCCGTGACAGTTGTGAATGAAAAGGTTCATTCTGGCCATGGCATAAGCTGAACCATTGCTTTCCTGTCCATAAATGCCAACTTTCTGAATGTCCGCCTGCTTTGCCGCACGCAGCAGCAGTGAAGCCGATCCGCAGGTGGGATCATAAATCATTTCGTCATTTTTGGGAGCGGTCAGCCGCCCCATGAGTTCCGAGACCATCGGCGGGGTGAAAAATGCTCCCGCTTTTTGCCCTGCCTGTGAAGCAAACTCGCCGATCATATATTCGTAGGCATCGCCAATCACTTCCGCTGCCGTTTGTCCGGTTTTTACTTCAATATTGGCCGGTGTAAGGTCGAGATCCATAAAGTCTTCGATCAATGTCCTCAAGCGTGTATTCTTCTGCTGCGTATTGCCGAATACCGCCTCGGAATTGAAGTCAATGCTGCGGAAAATTCCGCGCAATTCGCCGTTAAGGTCTTCAATTCCCTGCAAAGCCCCGTTGATCAGCGCTCCGATCCTGGGGTCAAAGCGTTTTTCCGCCAGGTGTCGGAACCGTATGTCGTCTTTCAGCTGAAAGGGAAGATTGCGCCTGGCACGCTCCACGCGAACTTCATGGTGGTTATATTTCTCCTCCAGTTCCCTGACATTGGCTTCATAGGTATCGTCAAGAAACTTGATGAAGAGCATGGACAAAATGTAGTCCTTATAATTCGCGGCATCAATCACTCCGCGAAATGTATCCGCTCCAGCCCACAACACTCGTTTAATGTCTTCGATTGTCGTTTTCATTTACTCCGCCATCAAGATGTTATTGAAATAATTTTCCACACAAGGCCCGCAGAAGCCGGTCATTTTCAAAAATCATACTCCGCAACAACTCGTCTTTCCGTTTAGCGAGATGCCACAATTGTCCCAGTTCCCGCTGTTGCGCCAACGGCGGCAGGGGTATTGTCCCCCCCCCAATCTGAGAAGCCGTAACCGCGGCCACGGTTGTTCCAACACCGGAAAGCTGGGAAATTCGTTGTATCAGTTTCGACTTTTCCAGTAAGAATGCCAAATAACAGGAGTCCAATTCCACCTTTGGACGAATGACAAAGACATTTGCCGACGGGATCACTTGCTTCGCATTTCCCTCATAAACAACGGCGCAATCCGGATTCAGACGCTTGATTAGTACGTCTCCCAGCTGTAGAAACTGTTCTTCCATGCACGGCACAACACGCAGCAGAACGCCAAAATCGCCTTCCAGTCCGCGTTGCGTCAATTGTCCCGGCAATATCGCGATATAGGAAAGGAGCTTTTTCCCTTTCTTTTCCTGCGGCAACACACCTGGAATGACCGTTGCACACCCGTTCAGGAGCTTCATCTTTGTTTTATTCAAAAAGGACCTCCTTTTCCCTTCCCCGCAAACGGCCGGAGGAGACGTTCCCTCCGGCCGGGGAATTGCTTAAGCTTTCTGCTTAAGCGTCCAAGTCACACCCTTGTCCTTGTACGGCGGCATGGTGTTGCCTTTTGCGATCGGAGCTGTCGTTGTCGGAGTTCTGCTCACTTTCCATACGCCGGACTCGGGACACTTGGTACCCGTTTTCGCGGTTTGCTGCTTCATCATATGATCTCCTATGATGCAGATTAAACAAGCCATCAACTCCAGACGCTTGACATGTATCAGAGGGCCGGTATATTAGCAAAGCTACTCGTTAGCATACTGGGGAAGTTCCCCCTGAGCGGGTCAGTGTTCCCAGCACTGACCCGCTCTTTTTTTATTATATGTCTCAATCTGTACGATTACAAGTCTTTTGGGCAAAAAAATCGTATTTTTTTTGCAATTATGACGCAACTTTTATTTTTAGTATTTTTTTATAACTGAACGCTTCGTTGTATATAATACGTTAGTGAAACTGAGTGACAGTGGTATTTTTTTACAACAAAAGACACAAAATGACCCGAAAAAATTTCATGGAAAGTAAGACCCATGCTTGCAGTTAACGCCACTTCCATGAAATTTTTTCGGGTCGCTTCGTGCTTTTCGTTGTTCAATAAGAATTCCTCAATACCCTCACTGATGTTTTACGAACTCTCGGCTTATTCATCGAAGCCGTATTTTTTATCATTGGCGGCTCTACGTCTGGCGTCCCCTTCATCGAGTTCTTTTTTGAAGGTTTGAGTTTTGCCTTTTACCTGGCCTACGGCCTCTTTGCTGACCTGCTCGGTTTTAGCCTTGCCTTTGCGAAATAAATC
>JAQVUB010000423.1 GCA_028699735.1 Lentisphaeria bacterium
GCTGATGTCCCAACCTGATACTTCATCGCTAAAATTTGCTTTTTGTTGCCTTTGGCTTGAATTACGATAAAATTTCTGAAGATGACGATCAGCACATGAACCCAACTCTAAAAAAGTTCGTACTACTATCGCCTATAATCTTGTTTTTACAGCAAGATTTTTCTGAAACTGGATACACAAGTTTCTGTCCTTGAGACTCTTTCTCATTTTTAAGAAACTTTTTGGAGTTTTGCTTTTGCTGTGAAGAAGGCGAACCGTACTATCGCTCCATTTTCTTGTTTGAGGAAGATATTATGGACGATAGACGATGGACAAGGGACGATGGACGATAGACGATAGACGATAGACGATAGACGATGGACCTGATGGACCCTATGGACCTGATGGACCCTATGGACGTGGACGAGGGACTTTGATGGACAGGTTGACGACTGACAGCTGACAGCTGACAACTGACAGCTGATAACTATGGGTTGTGGACGCCAGTCCACCCCAAGCTTTTTCGTGCCTTTCGTGGTTAAAAAATCTTTTTGTTTGTGGTGATTTCGCGTGCGAAAGTGCGGAAGTCATCGAGTTGTGTGGTGATGATCTGGTAGACGATCTTCCAGTCGATTTGCTGATATGCATGGACTGCGATATTGCGGAAACCTACTGCCTTGGCGAGTTTTTCGGCGGTATTCTGCGAAAGAATTTTCATTTGCCGGAGTGTCAGAAAGGCCTGCGCCATGGTATCAGGCACGGGAACTGAATCGTCGTCACTGATGATATGCAAAGCAATGTCAACACATTCCTGAATGGCCCGCTCGAGATTCAAAACAATGATATCCTGACTATCGAGATCCTGACTGAGCAAATCACTGGAAACGGGCGTCTTTTCTTCAATGCGCTCGACGTAAAAGCGGAGCTTCTCCAGCTTTTGCAGAATGAGATCATTTTCCATGCTGAAAGCTCTTCTGGCGTTGCAATTGCGTGCGGCGGATGTAAGGCTGCATGTCGGCCTGATGACAAAGCATCTTCTGAAGATGACTGAATAAAAGCGAGGAATCGCGCTTTATAAGAATTTTTCCGTGGCAGAGGATTTCCTTGAGCAGAGTCCCTGAAGCCTGCGATAAATCGACTAGATCAACCGTACGGCGCAACAGACTCTCAAGGCGGAAAGTGAGATCCAGTCTGGCCTCGAGGCTGAGGGGAGGATCGTATTGCAGGGCGAGATCAATGTCACTGTCGGGACGCAAAGCATCGCGCGCGGCAGACCCGAAAAGGATGGCCAGCTGCAAGGAAGACTCGGACTGCAGAAAGGACAGAAGTTGATCGGCGGGAAAAGACATGAAGCAGGGGAACGGGGAGTTGTAAGTTGTAAGTTGTAAGTTGTGGGGAGCGGGAGCGGGGAGTTTTTAACAACGAAAAGACACGAAAAGGCACGAAAATGGGGGCGGGGTGCATAGTGCGGGGTTATGTGTTCCTCAAGTGCTTTGAATCAGGGTTATGACTTGCCGGAAAAAGTCTTTGCTCCACACTTGCAGTTCTTGTGGATCCCGGAGGAAAAGAATGACATCCTTCCGGAGCTGTTCGAGTTCAATTTTATTAATTGCGTCATGGAGGAGATTTTTAAGTGTTTCCAGTGTCAGGGAATTTTCGTAGTTATAATCGCCGGAATAACGCATTCTCTGTTCGAGATGGTTAAGGTTCACGGCAGGGTGATGGGCCGCATACCAGACCAGGTCATACCAGTCGCGTCCCTTGGAACGGTTGAGCCAGCGGCGGCAAAGGACGGCATGCAGTTTTCCGGCAAACAAGTCCGGCAACGCGTAAAGACGAACGCTGTGAGGAATGGGGTGCAACAGCGTTCTGACTTCAGTGGTGAAGCCAGGCGGGGGATCAAGGTCAATCTCGAATTTGATTTTCAGTTCTTTTTGGGCATATATCTTGTCAGTCAGGGAGGACGGAAGGCCGATTGAGATCAAAAGAATCCGGGTGTTTCCTTTGAGAAATGCGGTATCAATATTGAAAGCATGGTTCTTTTCTTTGGCGACAAATTCGACTGCGAAACCAAAGGCCGACAATTCGTTTTTGAGAGCTTCGGCGTAGCTTGTCAGCCGGAATTCGGAATTGGGTTTCAGCAACGAGAAATCGAGGTCTTCGGAACTGCGGTTAAGGCCATAGGCGATTCTCAGGGCCGTTCCGCCATAGAATGCGGCTTGTTCGAAAAACTTGCTTCGCCAGAGTCCGAGCAGGGCCAATTCCTGCATGACTTCGCGAAGGGCGTTGACCGATTCGGCCGCGTTACGGCAGGCATAACGGTCGAGCATTTGTTGCAGCATTGAATTCATCGGGATAATCCCAGGAGGAAATCGAGCAGCACGGTCATCCGTCCGCGGGCAACACTGCGCAATTCCCGTAGCAACTGCTTGTTGAGGGAAATCAGGCTGTCGTAGTCCAGGCGCAAATCCTCAAGCAGATAGTCTTCCACTCCACTTCCGTCGAAGCGCTTGTCGCCCAGTACTTTGTCATAGAGTGCCTTTTCGGGGCCGGCAATCAGGAAAGCGCCATGGCCGGTATCGATGTTTTGAATGCCGATTGAGAAATCTGGGGCCTTGCGTTGCTGATAGTCGAAATATCCGACGGGGGTATCGAATCGGCGTGGTCGTCCGGTTGTCAGTGAAGTCACTACTCTGACTGTTTCGGGGATCATGCCATAGTGAGAAAGGGCAAAGTCCTGGCTGACATAGCTGGGGCCATAAAGCATGTTGGCGACAATGCAGGGGTTCAGGGGAGCACGGCGCAAATACTCCGGAAAAGTGTAAAGCCCCTTTTTCAGACGGATAATCTCACCGGAAGCCAGCAGACGACCAATCTTGCCCCGTACATTGGCGTAGGAAGACAATGCGCTGGTCAGCTGCACGTAGTCAAACAAATCATATTCAATTTTTTCGCGGGGGGATATCATTCTAATAGAACACCTGTAAGTATCAAATTACAGTACATACTATACAGTGATTCCCTGGGTTGTCAGAAAGGGGGCAGGGGGCAGGTAAGTTGTAAGTTGTAAGTTGTAAGTTGTAAGTTGTAAGTTGTAAGTTGTAAGTTGTAAGTTGTAAGTTGTGGGGGACGGGGACGGGGTTAAAAGGTGGCGTAACCGGCCCGGTTGCGATGTGTGTTTACTCTCCCACTCCCGAACTGCCGGGGGAGATTTTTGAACAACGAAAAGGCAG
>JAQVUB010000424.1 GCA_028699735.1 Lentisphaeria bacterium
ACATGTTCATGGCAATCCCAAGCTGACGCAAATTCCCTGTGCATTTGGTCAGTTGAGCCTTCTCGCGTGCCTTTCCCAAGGCCGGCAGCAACATGCTCGCAAGTATCGCAATGATCGCAATTACGACCAGCAGCTCAATTAACGTAAAACTGCCGCGGTGAAAGCACCGCCTTGTTCCAGCTCTTAATTGTTTCCTGTGGATCGCTTGAGTTGTCATTGTTCTTCTCCTTTTATTTGTTTCGAAGATTTCCATCTAAAAATAAATGCAAAATGTCATGTGATAGGGGCGATCATTCTGTCTGCATGGCCCGGCAGGATCCTCGCTGGACCAGTGTGCTTCCGATATTTTCATGATTGATTGGTTCCAGTACCTGCCCAAGGATCATTTTTTCCAACTGACTGGCAGCTTGACCACTGAATTCTTCCAAATGCTGCTTGAAAACTGTCAGAGGAGGGCTGATCTCTGTCAAAAAGGGCATATCATCAAAAGCAACCAGGGATAAATCATCCGGAACCAGAATCTGGTTTTGCCGCAGAATATTATAAAATGGAAGAATGAAGTTGGCTTCTGCCAACAGAAAGGCGCTTGGACAGTTTTTCCCTTGTCGCAAGGTTAGCAACGCCCTTTCAATACCGCCAGTACCGTGTTGCCCCAAATACCAGTCAGGATGAATGGGTAATCCGGCATTAAACATGCTTTTGGCATAACCACGGGCACGGATCAGAGTCGAACTTCGCTCGCTGAACGAAATAAAACCAATCCGAGTATGCCCGAGCGAATGCAAAAAATCCACTGCCTCCTCCGCCGTTTTCTCATGGTTGCTGCCAAAGGAAATTTCCGGCATTTCTGGATGCGCAAAACCAATCGACACTAATGGAAAACCCTGCTGACAAGATTCGCGTATCGCCGGGAAAAAATCTTCTTTTGGCACCAGAATAAGCGCCCCGGCCAATAAAAAATCCTGAAACAAATGCCGGTAGTTTTCTGGACTTCCCCGCAGGGTCAGCAACTGGTATCCTTTAGCTTCCCACCAGGAATGAAAATGCTCAAGCAGAGGGCTGATATACATTAAGTCAGGCAGGATGACTTCGTGACAGATAATCCCAATCCGTCGTGAACGAGGCGCACCCAATTCAGAAACATATGTTCCCGAGCCTACTTTTCGCAGCAACAAACCCTTCTTTACCAATTCCTGGATTCCCTTGTTGATCGTCGCAGTCGTCGTTCCTAAACGATCCGCAAAATCACGATCACCGGGAATCCGAAAACCAGGAGGCATGAACCCCGAAGATAATTGTCGTTCCAGGTGCATGGCAAATTGCTGATACTTCGGAAAACTGGACCCCCTGCAAAATTGAAAAGTAAATAGTCGTTCCATTAGTGCAGCTTCCTATACAAAACAGAGTGGTCAGCTTATTGTCATAAAATATCTGCAGATTTGCAGATTTGCAAATAAAGAACTATGTTTTTTTTAATAAAAATATTGACATAGGTCAATGAGACGATAAGTCGTCAGTTAATTTTTATGCAGGGATATAAAAATAGTAATGAAAAAAAAGCGAATGAAAGAGCAGCCTTTTAGTCCGATAGGTTCTTTGCTACCCCGACCTTTTCGCAGATGGCGAGGCAGAGTGCATCCAGGGCGAGGCTTTCTTCTACGTTGGCTTTGAGAGCGCGAATAAATTCTTCGGTCCAGCGCAGATCCTGTTCTGCTTCGGCCAGTGGTGGGGGTTTGGCTAATAGTTGTTCAGAGCATTGCAGCAGTTCCGGGTGGGGGAGGAGTTTTTGCTCGACCCCAGCTGCGATCAGGATGCGTTGCTGGAACCAGGTTTGCATGGCATCGACGAGTTCTTCGCGGAGGCGGACATATTCGGAATCGATCCGGATCTGTCGCAGTTCGGTGAGCTGTTTTTGCAGGGATTTATTTCCTTCGGCGGTATTTTCCCAGCGTGCATCCCAGTTTTCGTCGACATATTGTTGTGCATCGCTTTTGAGATTTGCAAGGATAGTGGAAATTGCGCTGGCGCTTTCCAGTGCGTTTTTGACTCCGGCATTACGATGCAGGCGGCTGAGCAGTTGGAAGAGTCCGTGTTCTTCAGCGATCGGGTACTGCTGCCGGTTTTGCAGCAGCAGCAGGGCCTGGCAGCGGGAGCGGATGGTCGGAAGCAGTTTGCGTGGCCGGGTGGTGGTCAGCAGCAACATGGTATTGCGGCTGGGTTCCTCGAGCGTCTTCAGAAAGGCGTTTTGTGCGTCATCGCCGAGGCAGTCTGCGGATGCGATCAGGCCGATTTTCAAGCGTCCGGGCTGAGCGCTGAGGCTGAGTGTATTTTCGAATTCCCGTATGGCATCAATGGTGATGATGCGGGATTTGGATTGTGGTGCGATTTCATAGAGTTCGGGATAGGATTTGCTCTGGAAAAGTTGGCATGGGCGGCATTGATTGCAGGCGGAGCCGTCGGGTGTTTGTTCGAGGCAGGCAGCGGTTTGCGCCCAGGCCAGAGCGAAACGGTGAAGAGTATCCTGCTGGTCGCCGATCAACAGGTAGGCCTGACCGGTGCGCTGATTTTTTTTTGCCTGTTCCAGGCAGGTGCAGGCTTTTGGGAACCGCGAACGAAATTCAGCCAAGGACATCGCAGACCTCCTGCAAAATCTGTTCCGCCAGTTCGGAAATTCCGCGGGTGGCATCCAGATGACGGATGCGCTGTGGATTTTCTCTGGCCAGTTTCAGGAAGCCATTGCGGACATCCTGATGAAAGTTTCTTCCTTCTTCTTCAAAGCGGTCATCATTGAGGATATCCGGCTTGACTTTGCGCAGGCGGCGGAAACTCTCGTTGACTTCCAGATCGAGGAAGAAGGTCAGG
Source organism: Lentisphaeria bacterium (assembly GCA_028699735.1). Lineage (GTDB taxonomy): Bacteria > Verrucomicrobiota > Lentisphaeria > Oligosphaerales > Oligosphaeraceae > JAQVUB01. The sequence continues at coordinate 2,863 of JAQVUB010000424.1, forward strand.
TCCGGCCAGCGACCGCCGAGGGAGAATTCGTGCATGGCGCGGATGAAATCCAGGTTAAGGCCGCGTGCTTCTCCCTGATATGCGGTGGTGGAGTCAGCGAAACGGTCACAGAGGACAATATTTCCCTGTAGCAGTTCGGGTTCGATGAGTTTGCGCACCAGTTGTGCCCGGCTGGCACCAAAAAGGAGCAGTTCCGCTTCATCGGCAATGCTTTCATGTTTGAATTGCAGAACCAGACGGCGGATTTCCTCCCCCAGAGGAGTGCCGCCTGGTTCCCGGGTTTCGGTGACCTTGTAACCCCGATTGCGAAGGCTTTCGGCCAGAAGCTTGAGTTGCGTCGACTT
>JAQVUB010000425.1 GCA_028699735.1 Lentisphaeria bacterium
AATTTCCAGCCACCCCTTCGCCTTTGACGGAAATGTGTTCAATGACCCCGTCAGGCAAAGGAATCCGCAGGGGAGGGCAGCCATTGCCGCAGTTCCCGGATTTGCGACCGCGCTCAACGACAGCCGAACGAGTACCATTTGCAACCGATTTGCTCATGCTTCAATCTCTTTTTCATTCATACAAGCTTGGACTACATACAGCAGGCCTGGGGTAGGATGTCCACTAAAGCAGTGCCTCGTAGAGGCACTACCGCTCTTCAGCCAAGTTCTGTTTCGCCTCTACGAGGCGCCGGTACTGTGATGATGTCACACCCCAGGCTAAAGCCTGGGGATAAGTATGGTTAAGCTCCTACGGCGCAAATACATCCGCAAGTTATTAAGCTTTTTGCCTTTGCACTCTTTGATTTTATATGCAAAAATGCATATAATCGTCCAGCCATAGGACAGTGACATGGTTCATCGGTGCAAGGAAATCTGAAATTGTTCCAAATCTTGTCTTGCCATGTTTCCTTCATAACAGGGAACGCTTCGCTTCACAAAGGAGAAATATAATTTGATAAAAAGTTAAAACAACGAAAGCGAGTGTCACTTTTATTGCCTTGAATAGCAAAATTCAGAGAACTGAACCTCTGTGAAGTTACACTGGCACCATCTTGCCTTTTCTATGATTTTATTTTGCTGACCGCTGACTCAAAAATCATCGTCAAATTTGTTCCAGGATAAATGGTTTCCGCCTGATTAAGCTGTTCCAGCAGTGAAAAAAGAGCTCTGTCGGTGGCTGGATTTGCCGCTCCATGAATGACGACACGTAGTGTTCCGGCTTCAACATCTGGTATGATATTGGCCTCATTATTAAAGAGATTCCGGAGGATCATTCTCGCATCCGTCATGGAAATCCTCGGGCCGTCGACAACAAGGTTTGCCATTGCCGTCTCGGCACGGTAAGCGATCATTTTTATAGTGTCCGCCAAGTTCTTTCGTGAAGTTGACAGGCGCCTGAATTGATGTTCCTCGGGTAATTCCGCCCATGTCAGGTGTTTGTCTGTTTGCTTCTTTTGCTCCTTGATCTGAGCAATGGTCTTTTCGTAGTATTCTATTTCCTCATGAAGTTCAGCCTTGCGCCTTTCCCATTCCAGGAATTTTTTGCTGTCCTCCTCCGGGTTTAATGACATTTCGGCAAACCTTGCTCGCCTGTAACGCAATTTTGTGGTCATTGACCCGCGTTTTTTCTCCAGTTCCCTCCATGCCGGGTTCACAACCTTTTCGGTGCCACTAAAAGGCTCGGTTCCATATTCTGTAAGTGCATCAAACATAAAGTGTTGTTTCATATATCCAAAGAAGTTTTCCTGGCACCACCGGGCGAACATTTTCGGTGCCAGCTCCGTCATTGGGGGTTCAAAAACGGTGCCGATGATGGATGTCTGGTGTCCTGATTCGGTCAGCCGGCGGATCTCCCGAACCCAACATCCTTTTTTGCCAGGGCCAATGCAAGTACCCATCTCAGCCAGGCTCATCTTGACGATTTCGCCATGGGCAAGCTGGACCTCTTTCACTTCAAACCATTTTTCAGGCCAGTCCTCGCCAGGAAACTTGTGATAGGTCAAGATTGCGATTCGATATGTCTCCCACATTTCCTTGACAAACTCGGGGCTGTATCCCTCACGGTCGAAGACAATCACAAATCGACACAGAAGGGGATTTTCCGCCAGCTCCTTTTCCGAGGGCTGCCCGGGGACGTCGACAAGCAGGCGGGGAATGATGTCATTGCGCAAAGCCGCCAGCAGTCCCTCGTCGATTTGCCGCTCGACACTGAAAAATGGACGCCCCAGCGCGTCATTTATCCAGTAGTTGGAGATGCCCCTCAAACAGAGGCGTTGCCGGGAAACATAACGTCGGGGAAGGTCAGTCTGGCTGCCGTGATAGACACTGACGTGACCATCCGCATACAGATATCCGCAATTTTCCGGATTCTGCTCCATCCAGTGGGCAGAAAGATGGGCAGCCCAGACTTGGGCGCTCCCATGTCCAGCCAGGTCATCCATTTTTCGGCGCAGGCAGTGCTCCTCCGGACTGCGGTCCGTGCCGATCAGGATGCCAAATTCGCCGGGAGCCTTTTCGCCCAGCTGCGCGACATTTTTAACTCTGCAAAGCGCCATGAAGCCAAGCAGCAACAGAATCTGAAACTGAGTGTAATAGCCGTGGATTGCGCCAAGACACTGCTGCGCCCCCTCAAGCAAGCCGTTTGCCAGCAAGGCCGGAAGAGCGCAAAGCACTCCCCCGGACGGAACCGAAAGAGATGGTTCAAAACTGGTTGCAACGCCACCTGCAAGCTTTCCAAGAGAGGCGAGAACGCGTTCATTGACCCTGGTGCAGGCGGTCCCCATGCCGGCGGCCGCCTGCGCGTCGAGCACCGTTCTTTGGGACTTGTCAAGCCCGCTCCTCTTTTTCGGGCCTGTCAAACGCCCGTCCTGGACGGCTTTGCGCAAGGTGCACTCCCGTATTTCCAACTGGCTGGATACATCGGAATAGCTGTTTCCTTCATTAAACAAAATCTGCACATCCGCCAAAACGTCGGGGGTCAGAATAGTGCCGCCCTTTCGCCGGTTCGGGGACAGGAAAAAAACGGCAGCCCCACCATTCGCGTATTTGCAGCGCCAGTTGTTCAAAGTGCGCTTGGGAATGCCGAAAGTCTTGAGAACTTCACATTCCCGGCAAAGCCCGTTGTCGATCAGCTGCGTGAGGACAAGGTAAAATTCGCAACGGGAATCGGCAGGGTGACTATAAATAGGATAACCGAGATGGTAATAACACCATTGGTCTTCGTCGCGAGTGACATATACTTTTTCGTTGATCGGGCTTGCATTGCCGGGATTCAGGATTAATATTTGTTGTTGCACAGTGGCTCCTTTTTGGCTTGGTTTTTTGATCGGAACTACCAATAAGGTGCCACTGTGTTTTCACAAGTCAAATTTCAATATTATTTTTTTTGCTACACTTAAATTATTGGACAATAATCAGATAAATGAAAAATCAGGCTCACTTTTTCGAGCCTGAGGTTCAGTTCTCTGAAATTACATTGCCCATCTGCCAAATTGGAAAAGTTGTTTATTGAACAACTCCTTACCGAATTTTCAGAAGCTGGTTCAGAAACGAAATTTCAGATATTTTGTCGTATCGTGGAATGGGTATTCGAAA
>JAQVUB010000426.1 GCA_028699735.1 Lentisphaeria bacterium
TGAACAATCCTGGAACTCCCAGACCGGATTCCATGCCGGTATAGGAGCGCAATACAGAATCCCCCTGATTGGGTTGTCTTTCCAGCCCGAATTGCTTTACAGCCGCATGCGCACCGATATCCTGGGCCAGGTTAGTGACCACTCCTACGGATTTCGTCTGGATTACCTGGAAGTTCCGTTGAACATCCAGTGGGGAATCAACATCTTGTTCCTGAGGCCTTATATCTTTGCTTCTCCTTATGTAAGGTATGCATTGGCCAAGGGAGACTTGCTTGAAAACGTGGCCTGGGAAGACCTGAACCGGTTTGACTACGGACTGAGTCTGGGTGCCGGTATTGAAATCTGGAAATTACAGGTTTCCGGCAAATACAGCTGGAGCTTCGGTCAACTGGCTCCGGGAGGATCACTCCACATAGATTCGGATGACTGGCAGCTGGATGACGCCAATTTCAGGGGATTTGAACTTTCCGTGGCATTTCTCTTCTGACAGACAATGTATGAAACAGAACGGATCCGGCAGTTTTTGGGAGACCATTGGATGGCTTTCCAAAAAATCCTGAAAACTGCCCTGGATTCTCCTTATGCATACCTATCTTCCCTGGATGCATACATCTTCAACAAACCCGGCAAGCAATTGCGTCCGGCCCTGGTTTTGTGTACCGCAGGTGTGTGCGGCACTCCCGGTGCATTAAGCTATGCCGTGGCGGCTGTTGCCGAGATGATCCACACCGCCACACTCCTTCACGACGATGTGGCCGATAATGCCGAAACCCGCCGGGGAATGACAAGTGTGCAAAAACAATTCGGGCCGGCTACCGCTATCCTTCTGGGGGATTATTGGTTTGCCCGTGCTTTTCGCATCCTTGTGGATTACGACGGATTGGAATTGCTTCCACTTTATGCGGAAGCCATCCAGGCTCTCAGCGAAGGAGAAATCCTGCAACTTGAAAAAGGCCGTACGTTGGATATTTCGCTTAATGAATATTATTCGGTATGCGAAAAAAAGACCGTGTCCCTATTTCGTACATCCATGGTCTCCGGGGCACTGTCTGTTCCCGAAAAAGAGATTTCAAAGACTTACATGCCGATCATAGAAAAAGCCGCCTATCATTTGGGCATGGCCTTCCAGATCAACGACGATATTATGGATTATTGCCCGGTGGAGGAAGCGGGCAAACCCTGTTACCAGGATATTGCCGAGTCCAAGATCACCTTACCCCTGCTGGGTGCGTTGGCCAATGCCGGAGAAACCTACCGCCCCCGGGTGGTTGAATGGATAAGACAGGCAGAAAATGAGGACAAAGAAGCCCTGTTGCGGATAATAGATTTTGTGAAAAAAAACGACGGGATGGAATATGCCCGAAAAGTCTGGCTTCACCACAACGTAAAAGCGCAGGAACAAATCAGCTCCCTTCCTTCTTCACAATGGCGGGATTGCCTGTTGAAAATCTCAGGTATGTGATGGGTTTTCCCTGTTGCAGGAATTGGTTTTCATAAAAAGTTCTGACAGTAAGTACCGGATCATTTGCCGGTCTTCCGGTGTTGGCGTATATATCGGGATCGGCCTCCAGTAATGTCATATCCTCCCGGGCTTCCACCACTTCCTTGGTATAATCATGCAGTTCCCTGCTGTCGGTTTTTAAATGTATTACAGCTCCGGGGGCAAGAAATGACAGGTAACGGTTCAAAAAACGGGGTGAGGTCAGCCGCTTGTTCTCCTTTCGTGGCTGGGGATCGGGGAATGTGATCCATATCTGTGAAACTTCGGAAGGTGCAAAAAAACTTTCAATAAGTTCAATACGGGTGCGTATGAAAGCAACATTTTCCATTTTCTCTTCCAGGGCCGTTTTAGCTCCGCGCCACAGACGTGCTCCTTTAACATCAACACCTATATAATTAACAGATTTGTGAAGACGGGCCAGCGCCAATGTATATTCCCCCTTGCCGCAGCCCAGTTCCAGGACAATCGGATTGTCATTCCCGAAAACATTTCTGTTCCAGGACCCTTTTAAAGGATAATCCTTCTGGTACACTTCCCGGAAAGAAGCCTGAAAAAGATTGGAAAACGTTTCGTTTTCACGAAATCTGCGGATCTTATCTTTGCCCATAACCGGTTTCTTTCATCAGTATACCTATCAACACTACTCCTTGGAGCGTTTTTTCCGGCATGTTGTGTGCTATTCGCCAGGAATAAAATGACGTATTGGGACGAAGACCCAACGAATCCAACGGGAAACGGAAATCCAGGAAATGACCTGCAGGCAAAGCCTTTTCAGGGATCAGGGGAAACCACAAGGTGTCTTTTGTTCCGGGATGTGTTACTACTACTGACAGGTATGAATAAGGGTAATCCCGGGTAATTCGTATATCCATATATGCGTGGTAGATGGCTGATGTGTCGGGAAGCGGGAGGGTCAGTTCCAGATTGTTGTATTTATTCCACACGGCGTCGGCAAGATGAAGTTGCTGCTGACTGGCCACGGGTGAAGAACAGGATACTGGCCCCAAAAGAAGAATCCACAAAGCAAGGAGCCCGATCTTACGATTGTTTAGGACCATTTTTTCGGCGATTGTTTTTCCTGCGTTTGTTTTTTTGTTTTTTGTCAAAACGGGTTATGCTTTCCTCCCCGGCAGCCGATTTAAATCCGTTTTGTTCTCCGTTATTTCGCGGTTTTTCATAGAGGGAAGCCACTTTGATTCCCTGCTTGTTGGCAGCCAGCATTTCCCTGACTTTCTTTGCTGCTACCGGTTGCATATCACTCATACTGTTCGGATCCCGGCTGAACCACATGGTTCCTTTCAATACGTCTGTCTTGACCAGGTAAACGGGTCCGTCCGTTGTTTCTATGGGTTGCGTCACTTCCGGAATGTCTTTTAAAGCATCCATATAGACCGGAGTTTCGTAATCTATACAGCATTTCAGCTTGGAACATTGTCCGGCAAGTTTCTGGGGGTTCAGGGAAAGGTCCTGGATCCTTGCCGACTGTGTGGTGACCGAATTAAAATCAGCCATCCATCGGCTGCAGCACAATTCCTGCCCGCATACGCCCAGGCCGCCAATAAGGCCGGCCTCTTGACGCGCCCCGAACTGCCTCATTTCTATACGAATACAAAATTCAGAAGCAAACAATTTGATGAGTTTCCGAAAATCCACCCGTTCGTCTGCTATGTAATAAAAGA
>JAQVUB010000427.1 GCA_028699735.1 Lentisphaeria bacterium
CCCTCGAATATGGCATGCCCCCCACTGGCGGCATGGGCCTTGGCATCGACCGCCTGGTCATGCTGCTTAGCGGCGCGGAATCCATCCGTGACGTCATTCTCTTCCCGCAAATGAGACCGCAAAAATAGTAATACGTCAATCAAACCGGGTAACAGAGTTTTTTAACAACGAAAAGCACGAAATGGCACGAAAAAAATCATGGAAAGTACACTCATGAAAACAGTTAACGTAACTGCTATGATTTTTTTCGTGCCATTTCGTGCTTTTCGTTGTTAAAAAAACTCTGTTACCCAGTACTGACGCATAACCAAAAAAATAATTTTTCCTTGAAATAGGGGAACCGACCATGCCTAAGTTAATCATTCAGGAAGGCTATCGCGCAGCCGGTGAATTTATCATTCCGGAAGGCGAATCGATCATCGGGCGAAATCCCGACAATGCCCTCTGCCTGGATCGCGACGACGGAATTTCCCGCCGGCATTGCCGGCTTCTCCGGAAGAACAGTAATATCACCATCGAGGATTTATCCAGCAGAAATGGCACCTTTGTCAACTCCATCCCGGTGCAACTGCCGATCGAATTGAAACATCAGGACACCATCCAAATCGGCAATGTCCTGCTGATCTACAGCGCCGCAGAACAGAATGCCGACGAAATGACCGGCATGTTCGCCATGGAAAAGAAAAATACCAGCCAGCTCGATTTCGTCAGTAAAGTGATCGGCAAGCTGAAGGAAAATGTCGGTAAAGTTGTCCAGGGCAAGGATGAGGTCATTGAACGAGTGCTGGTCGCCCTGCTCAGCGACGGCCATGTCCTGCTCGAGGACGTCCCCGGTGTCGGCAAAACCAAGCTGGCCAGAGCTCTGGCGCGATCTCTGCGCACGGACTTCAAACGCATTCAGTTCACGCCCGATATGCTGCCCAATGACATTTCCGGCGTCAGCATCTACAATGACGCCATCAAAAATTTCACCTTCATCCCCGGCCCGGTCTTCGCCAATATCGTCCTTGCCGACGAAATCAACCGGGGTACCCCGAGAGTGCAGTCCAGTCTGCTCGAGTGTATGGCTGAATCCGCAGTTACCGTCGATGGCCTTACCCATGTGCTGCGAAAACCGTTTTTTGTTATCGCCACCCAGAATCCCGTGGATTTTCACGGCACCTATCCGTTGCCGGAAGCCCAGCTGGATCGTTTTCTGATGCGCCTCAGCATGGGCAATCCGAGTTTTGAAGTGGAAAAAGAAATTCTTGCCAATCAGATGTTGTCTGATCCTCTGAATTCGATTGAGCAGGTAGCCGATGGCAATGACATCCTGCACTGCCAGGCGCTTGTGCGCAATATCCATGTTTCGGAACAGGTGAAAGACTATATCGTCACGATGATCAGTGAAACCCGAAGACATCCTGCCTTCAATTATGGATGCAGCCCGCGAGCCTCCCTGGCCCTGTTGCGCGCCAGTCAGAGCCTCGCCGCGATCCGCGGACGTGACCACGTCATCCCCCGGGATGTCCGCGATCTGGCTGTTTTTGTCCTGGCACACCGCCTGCCGCTCAAACTCCAGGCCAGAGCAGAATGGCCCTCCTCATGTCAGGTCATCCAGAGCATTGTCACCTCTCTGCCTATGGAAAAATGGGAAAAAAGCAAAACTTGAATTCCTGGGTAACAGAGAAATTCTTTTTAACCACGAAATACACGAAATCACACGAAAAAAATTCATGGTAAGAACACGTATGCAAGCTATTAATGCCAATACCATGAATTTTTTTCGTATGATTTCGTGTATTTCGTGGTTAAAAAAATCCTCTGTTGTCCCTGTCCATTTCAGGGAAAAGCGGTAAATGAGCATTTCACGATACATCCGTCCCACCTGGCGAGGTTGGATCATCGGGTTCAGCGGCCTCCTCTGGCTGCTGATCTCCCTGGTGAATCAGACCCTGTTCGCCTTCCTGCTGGCTTCTTTTGCAGGAGCATTGACTGCCGTCAGCCTGATCTCGGCGCTGCTTTCACTGCGTGGAATTTCTGTGCGCCGCGGTCCCGCCGGGGATGCGACCGTAGGACAGATGATCTCGCTGCCGTTGGAAGTCGTCAATGCAAAAAAACGTCGCCGGCAGGATTTGATTATCCAGGAGGATTTGCGTTGCGCCCCTGAAAAGACGACGCTGCATGTATTGCCGCCGTTGCCCGGGCTTGGCAAAATTATTCTTGACCGCCGTGTGCTGGCCGTACGCCGTGGAGAATTCAAGCTGCGTGATGTGATCCTGCGCAGCGGCGATCCCGCCGGCCTCTTTTTCCGAGAGCGCAAATTCAGTCTGCCGGCGACGGTCGTTGTCTATCCGCCGATTCTGCCGGTGCCGGATTTATTTCTGCACAAGTATGAAGCCTCCCCGACAACGACTGGAAATCCCATCAGCACCGCCGGCACCAGCCAGGACTTTTACGGGGTTCGTGAATACAATATCAATGATGGCATGCGCTACATTCACTGGCGCAGCACCGCCCGCTACGGACGATTGATGGTGAAGGAATTTGAGCGCAACGCCGTCGCCTCAGCAGCCATCCTCGTCGATGCCCAGGAGCACTTCGTCAGCAAAACCCTGCTTTCCAACCTGGAATATCAGGTTCAGGCCGCCGCCAGTATCTGCGCGCACTGCGCTGGCATGTACTGCTCCCTGGCCTTCGCTGCCGGTGGCGGCAAACTGACTGTCCTGCCGCCAAACGCAGCGGCCTCTGCCCGCTATGATATTCTCTACAGCCTGGCCACACTCAAACCCGGTAATGTGACACTGCTGCCGGCTCTTAACGAACTGCTCCCCCTGCTGCCGGGAAATACGGTCGTCTTCTGCCTGAGCCTGAGCGACAGCCTCCCCCTTCGCAATGCTTTAGATTCGCTGATGCAGGCCGGCATGGATGTGCGCTGGTGCTGTGCCCCGCGCGATCTCTTCTCCGCTAAAGCCCGAAAACACAAACCTCGTGAAATTATGGCATCGGCGAGTTTTGTCAAACCCATTCAGGTGACTCCGGATACCCGCCTCGATCAGGCTCTCAATCTCGCCGCCATGAATTAGGGGGCAGGGAAGTCGGACGGGTCGGACGGGTCGGACGGGTCGGACGGGTCGGACGGGTCGGACGGGTCGGACGGGGCGGACGGGTCGGACGGGTCGGACGGGT
>JAQVUB010000428.1 GCA_028699735.1 Lentisphaeria bacterium
AAATTCTCCGTTTTTGAAATTCTCCGTTACCTCCCTTTGTGGTCATCTGCACCATAAACGGAGAATGATTAAACCTCGATTTCCCCGGAGAAACGAAGGTCACAGGTTGTTGCGTGCTGCATTTTGGCGCGCAGAAAAGTGCTCCAACCTGGCCCATTTTTTCTGAATTTCACCGCCTTCAAACGGTTTTCTGCAGTGGCAAGCAGACCAACCCTGTTCATGGCTGATTGACCGGGGCAATGCCGTTTTTCTGGAGGGTGGTTTTGCAGTCAAATTCAAGATTCGTGTCGTCAGAAATGGGATTGAGGTAGTCGAATTGTTGATTTTTTTTTCAACTCCATCCACTTTCATGCAAAACCGACAAGAGGCAAATATAATCCGCGCATAACCCACATTACAGGTTGTTAATGATATGGTAACCCTTTGGTGAACTTCCTCTGTGATAGTAATGAACATAACAAAACCGTTTATAATTTTGATCATTCGCGGAGGGAAATATCACGATGAAGGAACAGCGTTCAGCCTATTATGCCTATTGCCTTTTGCTGTATTTTGCAACCTTGCCCCTGACTGGCTGGTTTGCCTTGAGGAATGACGGAGGAACCGGACTTTTCAGGTTTCTGTATCTGGTCTCAACCTGGCTGGCTTACACGGGCATTGTTCTGGTTCCGACCTTTTTGGCAGCCGCGTTCGGCTGCAGTCGCAAACCAGGCGAAACCACTTCGGGGATTGTCTGGACCGGCAGAATTTTGACGTTGATACTGGGCTTTCTGACACACCTTTTTCTCCTGGCCGATGCTGTCATGCTCGATAAATTCGGCTATCATATCAACGGACTGGTAGTAAATCTTCTGACGACACCAGGCGGCTTTGAATCCATGGGACTGGAAGCCAATACCCTGCTTAGCGCTGGAGTCGGACTTGCATTGTTGCTGGTGCTACATTGCGGCTTGATGTTTTTTTGCTTAAAATCCGAATTCTGCACCCGCATAGCATCGCATCTGCCGGTCAAGACCATGCAATGGGCCTTCCCTATGTTGACGGGCATCACGCTGCTGTTCTCACTGCTGTGTACCGGGCTGGCCGATTTCTGGCTCAATCAGAACGTACTGTGCTCAATGGATGCGTTTCCCCAAGCGCCTGCCATGCGTATGCGCCGTTTTCTGCGCAGGATTGGAATGAAAGAACCGAAACGGGCTGATTTTCCCCGTTTTACTCACAAAAACGGCAATTTGGCTCGTGTCAGTTATCCGTTCCTGCCCATTGACCGTTTGCAGAAACGAAGCCGGCCAAATGTCATCTGGCTGGTCGGTGAATCTCTGCGGGCAGACCTGCTCTCGCCTGAAATTATGCCAGCGACCTGGGAATTTTCCCGAAAAGGATGTCGTTTCAAACAACACTACAGTGGGGGGCACGGCACACGTCAGGGCATGTTCAGTATGTTCTACGGGCTGTACGGAAATTGCTGGGATAAATTTCTTCACAGTCAGCGTGGCCCACTGCTGATCGACTGGCTCCTCGAAGACAATTACCAATTTTCATGCATGACTTCCGCGCACTTCACCTATCCGGAATTTGACCGGACTATTTTTGCCGCACTGCCGGCCTCTGCTATGCATGAAGAAGGGAACGGGAAAGGCTGGGAACGGGATATCCGTCTGATTGACCGTGCTGTTGCGTTTCTGGATTCCAGAGATAAAAGCCGGCCTTTTTTCCTCTTTGGTTTTTTTGAATCGACGCACGCGCCCTACACCTTTCCACCGGAGCAGGCACTGACGCAGGATTACCTGGAAAACATCAATTATGCCACCGTGACGGCCAAAGATGCCAAAAGGTTGTATAACCGGGATGTCAATGCGGCGCATCATCTCGATTCCCAACTGGCCAGGATTTTCAAGGAACTGGAAAACACCCCCGGGTTGCTGGACAACACGATCGTTGTGATCACCGGCGACCATGGCGAAGAGTTCTATGAAAAGGGTTTTCTCGGGCACAATTCGACGTTTGTTGAGGAACAGATACGGGTTCCGCTGGTCATTCGCGCACCAGGCGTTGCCCCATCGGTATACGAGGGCATGAGTCATCATACCGACATTGTTCCTTCTCTGGCTCCGCTGCTGGGAGTCGTCAATCCGCCGGAGGATTATTCGGTGGGGGGCAATCTGTTCTCGCCGGAATATCACCGTTCCCATCTGGTTGTCTGCGGCTGGGAGACGGCAGCGTTCATCAGCTCAACCCACAAACTGGTGTTGCCTCTGGGAACCAAAGGGAGATACTTCAGCCGTAAGATCACAACGTTGCAGGATGCGCCCTGCAGTAGTGATCAGGGTGATTTTTATCGTGTCAACGCCAGCAAATTGCAACAGGCTCAACATGATATGTTCCGATTTATGAAAAACTGAAAATCCGAAGCCGGCAAAAACCGCATTTTTCGGGGAGAAACCTCATATGACTTGTTCAAAAATCATAAAACTGCTGATTATCGGCTACTTATGTGCTGATAATGATCAAAATAGCATTCCCATTTCCGTACGCAGTGAGCAAACATATGCACCACCCGGGAAACAAGCACGGTGCAGCAAAGGATTCTTCCGTCAACTCTGGAATATTCTCACCGGCCATCGCCTGGGGGGAACTGTCGTTTTGGCTGTTATCGGGCTGTTTTTTTTCACCGTGGCCAGGCTGATTTTGATGTTTATGGGAAGAGGCGATGCTGACTTAACTTTATTTAGCGTAGCCGGAATAATGTTTTATGGTCTGATAAACGATCTGGTGGTGTTGATTTATGCATTGACGCCGCTGACGCTTTGGCTGGCTGTGATTCCACAACGTCTGTTTGCGCGCCGGGGGCATCGCCGGATGATGTCGGGGATCATTCTCCTTGCAATTTCCATGCTGCTTTTTCTGATGCTTGCAGAAGGTGTGTTTTGGGGCGAATTTGCCTCCCGCTTCAATTTTATTGCCATTGATTATCTGATTTATACCACGGAAGTCCTGACCAATATCTGGGAGTCGTATCCAGTTCTTTGGCTACTGGCTTTTGTTATCACCTCCGCCGCCATTCTGACTTGGGGGCTGCATCGTGGCGGAATACTGACTTTCTGGCAGAATTCTTCGACGGGGTGGAAGGCACGCTGGTCTGCTGCTGCCGTATATATCATCGCAG
>JAQVUB010000429.1 GCA_028699735.1 Lentisphaeria bacterium
CACTAACGCCACGAAAAAATTTTATGGGATGAACAACGCATTCCCGCAGGCAAATACCATTCCCTTGAATTTTTTTCGGGGCGTTTGTGTCTTTCGTTGTTCAAAAAGAATTCCTCCGTTACCCAGGTCTGGCGTATTACCCGGGAATTCTGCCTTGACTCGCGAGGGAACCGCTTTATTTCCCCTGTTCCTGCGTGCCGGCAGCCTCTTTGATAATCAGCAGACGGTAATAATGATAAGGCATTTCGCCGGTCAGATGCGCCCCCCTGCCAATGATTTCGCCGGTTTCCGCATCCAGGACGACCGGGGAGAAAAAGGCCAGGCCGCTGAGATCCAAGTCAAGTTTTCCACCATCTCCGGTATTGCCTGCAGCCACCAGCGCCTGTTTTTCCCGCAACAGGGTCAACACTTTAATTCGCGGATCCTTCGACTTGACCGGATTGGCCGGGTCATAACACGGATAGCTCCGGCAGTCGTCTTTCCGGTAACCGAATTGTTCCAGAAGTGCAAAAACGCGCTTCATTGCCTGGCTGGGTCCCTTGTGACCTAGCCAGTAATCCGTCAGCTCATAGGGAAGCATCACCGCCATTGCGGTTTTCTGAATGTGTTCGGTATTCACATTGCAGTCCAGGAGCACCTGTGGAGCAAGACCGCACTGGGTACCCAGACTCCCGGTCAGAATATAGCCTTCCGAAAAGCGATTCTGATAATCATCGGCTCCGTAATAGAGTTCCCAGTCCAGCGAATGGCTGGCGAAACTCATCATCGGGATAATCGCTGCGTTCGTTGTGTGCAGCACCAGGAACGGACGATCTTCCAGCAGTTTGCCTTCCTGATACAGCATGGTTGCTGTCCGTTTGATCAGTCTGCGCATGTTGAGGAAAGTTTGATGATAACGAAACCTCCATGGCTTGTATTCAATAGCCGGCCCCATGGTTTCATCCTCATTGACGGAGTCAAAAGTATTGTCAAAATAGATGCCATCAGCTCCATGCCGGACGATTTCCTGCAACTGTGGCAAGATATAGTCCCGGTAGCTTTTTACCGGATCCTGGAAGTACCATCCCGAATTCCCGGTTCGGAAAGCATCATTGCGCCATTCATCCTGATAGACCCGGAACTCTTCCCAGCCTTTTGTCGCCCCTCGCGGATTGAAATACAGCAGCAGGCGGGCGGCATTGCGGGCAGCATTCCGCTTGGCATGTCCAAGGTGACTGCGGTATGTCTTTTCGACACCTTCCGGAAATTTCCCTTTGATATGCCGCTCAATAAAAGCTTCCACCACCTGATGAATCTCCTCGTCGGAAACAAGGCTCGGTTTCTTCAGAAAATTGATAAAGCTGTAATCGAATGGTTTCCAGGCGGCACTGCTGCTCTGATCGGAGAACCATTGCCCTCCCCACATATACGGACCTAGTGCCGAAGAAACCGCAATTGCCCCGGGCGGACACCAGCCATTCACGGAAATGGTCGCATAACGGGTTCGGTTCGGCAGCATCGGCTTGACTGGCGTTGCCTGAAAGCCCATTTCATACGACAAGGAACCTTTCATCTGCATCGGAAGATTGATCATATGAATGCATAAACGGACTGTCCCTTTCTGACGGATGATTTCAACAACCGGCTTTTTGGGATCATAGTTCCAGCCTTTCTGTGATTCCGTGAACCAGCTCAGCCCCTTGTAGAGTTCTCCTACCCAAAGATAAGGACGAAAATTGGACGGCGCGTCAGTAAGGCTGTTCCAGATGACGCCATCCCCTTCAGGTAGAAATTGTGCAGGATGCTGCCGCGTCTGAGCGGAAGTCGAGTGCAGCAGGCGGATATATTCATCTTTCAGCGGAATCGTCAGAGTCATATCGTCAATCTGCGTCTGCTCCTGCGCAGTCAGCTGCATTTTGATCCAGATCATGCCGTCATAGTCAATCTCATAATCCGCCTGGACAGCAAGTTTTCCCGCGCTGCCGGTGGCTTCCGCGCGAATCCGGTCCGGAGCCGTTTCAGTGAAAGACCATGCACTGAACTGCAGATTTTCCTGGTTGATTTCCAGGGAAACCGGTTCGGCAAGGATATTGACATTCTGCGCCAGCACCTGTTCCAGCAGGTTGCTTCCCAGCTGATATCCGGTCAGCGTTGCGGTTACAACCTGATGAACAGGTTCCAGAGCCAAGGCTTTGAACGGGGGAATGACAACGCGATCAAGCCCGATAGTGTTGTCCGCCCAGGCATAATGCCGATATTCGAAGGCCGCTTTCATTTCTGAGCGCGATCCGTCTTTTTTTCTGATTTCCGCCAGCAGTTCGTATTCCCCCTCCGGCAGCTCCGGAATGCTCAATTGGGCATGATAGCCAAATTCGCTCAGATTAGCTTCTTGGGAACTGTATATTTTCCCGCTTTGATCAACGATTTTGTACAACACCCCTTGATAATCACTCAGCTTTTCCAATTTGGCGCAATGAATCCGCGCTTTGGCCAGCTTCAGCGTCGGATAAATGCCGATGGAAAACCCGATATGCGGATTGGGATCCTCCCACTTGATGTTTTCACCGCCAAGCGTGATGCTTCGGGAAAACAGACTTTGCCCGGCTATCGAAAAATTTGCCTTGCTTTGCCGCTCGTTGTTTTTTCCCGGAATACCCGGGTAAAATAGCTGACGTCATAAAAGCCGCAGGCATCAGCGATTTCAGCTATGCTCTTTTGCGGTTCCTTTGTCAGCAGGCCTCGTGCCTTTTCAATCCGCAGGGTATTGATGTATTTGATCAGGGTCACCCCGGTCTTGCCGCGAAAAAATTCCCCGATGTAGGTTTTACTGAGATGTGCTGTCGAAGCGATTTCTTCAACTGTAAGATGCCGGTTGAAGTTGCGATGGATAAAGTCAAGCAGGCCGGGCAGCACCGTATTTTCTCCCTGTGGGGTTGGCATCAGCGTCCTGCCCTCCTCGAGTTTCCGGTACAGTGAACATAATTCATTGAGCAACAGAATCAGATGTGCCTTACCATTCAGAGTCGACGAGGGAACCGGAACCGCACTCTCCTGACAAAGAGCCGAAAACAAATTTTTGAAATTTTCCATGAAAGGCGGCGGCAGAACGAGTTTGCTGATGGTGCCGCCAGCAGAAATTTCCCGCTGTGCGGGATGAAAAAGCAGGTCGAAACCATC
>JAQVUB010000430.1 GCA_028699735.1 Lentisphaeria bacterium
ACCGCCGCAGCCTCAGACACCAGGCCGTCCATATTGCCACCTGGCAGGATTTCCTGGAATTCCACCGCCAGGTGGCGCAGGAAGGCAATGGGATTTTTTAACAACGAAAAGACACGAAAAAGCCCGAAAATTTATTAATAGTTTGTTGCGTTGGCGGATGGGACTGCTTGAGAAAACTTTGTATTGGGTTTGCCAATTGTCGAAATAAGGGTTTGCGCGGCTTTTGCTGCATCCTGCAACAAAAGCCGCGACCTGTTGGGATTAGGAGCGTAAAAAGACATCACAACCGGGTCGGTTGCGCCACTTTTTAAAAACACTTTTTTAACTGCAGCCTGACGGCTTTCGCAACCGGGCCGGTTGCGCCACTTTTTAAAAACACTTTTTTAACTGCAGCCTGACGGCTTTCGCAACCGAGCCGGTTGCGCCACTTTTTAAATCGCAACCGGGCCGGTTGCGCCACTTTTTAAATCACAACCGGGCCGGTTGCGCCACTTTTTAAACCTGCACCCTTATTTAGTAATCTGGCAGTATTTCTGGAAGGCCTGCTGCCAGGCTGCGGCGTTTTGCGGTTGCCAGGTGATGGTTTCGGTGCAGTTGCGGATGATATCGCGTCCTTCCTGCAGGGTTTTGATATCACCGGTTGCGAGAGCCTGCCCGACGATATTGCCGAGGGCAGTGGCTTCTACGGGGCCGGTGACGACCGGGCGGTTGATGGCATTGGCGGTGAATTGATTGAGGATTTTATTCAGGCAGCCGCCACCGACCAGATGCAGGACATCGAGCTTGCGTCCGAGGATATCCTCGAGTTCCTGCATGGTTTGCAGATAGCGCATAGCCAGAGACTCGAGAGCGCTGCGGATGATCTGTCCGGGAGTCTCGGGGATGGGCTGCCCAGTTTTGCGGCAGTATGCCTGGATGCGTGCGGGCATATCTCCGGGTGCGATGAAGCTGGGATCATTGGGATCGACGAAGCTGCGGAAGGGTTCAGCTTGCTCTGCCATATTGTCCATTTCGTCGAAGCTGAAGGTTTTTCCGCGGCGGTTCCATTCCTGGCGGCATTCCTGAATCAGCCAGAGCCCCATGATATTCTTCAGGAAGCGGATTTTTCCACCGACGCCGCCCTCATTGGTGTAATTGGCCTGCAGAGCTTTTTCGGTGATGACCGGGGCATCGAGTTCGACGCCGAGCAGGCTCCAGGTGCCGCTGCTCAGATAAGCCCAGGATTGTTCGCCGTTGGCCGGCACGGCTGCCACTGCCGAAGCGGTATCATGGCTGCCAACCAGGATCAGCGGGATCGGGCCGCATTTGTATTCGGCCTGCAAAGCCGGTGACAGGGTGCCGGCAATGCTGCAGGACGGCACAATTTCCGGGAACAGGGAATGCGGTAGCCCAAGCGCGTCGATGATTTTCCAGCTCCAGTCGCGGGTTTGCGGATTGTACAACTGTGAGGTGGTGGCGATGCTGTATTCGGCACAGACTTTGCCACCGAAAAGCCAGGTCAGAGCATTGGGAGTGAACAACAGCTTCTCGGCAATTTTCAGGGTGGGTTCCTGGTCGCGCACCGCAGCGGCGAGCTGAAAGATGGTATTCAGGCTCATGAACTGGATGCCGGTCTCGCGGTAGATTTCCTCCTGCGGGATCCGCTGGAAAGTCCATGGCATGACCTCATCGGTGCGGGAATCCCTGTAGTGGCGCGGCATGCCGGCAAAGAAACCATTTTGGTCAATCAGGGCATAATCGACGCCCCAGGTATCGATGGCGATGCCGGACAGTTCCGCTCCGATTTCGAGGGCTTTCTGCAACCCGGTCTTCATTTCCTTGAAGAGCCCGAGCGTATTCCAGAAGAGTCCGCCATTGACTGCAACGCCGCCATTTTCGAAGCGGTGCAGTTCCTGCAGGGAGATTTTGCCGTCAACGAGGGTGCCGAGAATGGCTCTGCCGCTGGAGGCACCGAGATCAAAAGCCAGAAATTGTTTCATCGTACTTTCCTTTTTTTACAGTTGGGAGTGAATTGGTGAAAGTTTTTGTATGGTACATTCAATGGAATTGGTTTCGGGGATCAGATCAATAATGGTGAATGATTCATGCAGGGTCAGTGAGCCTGCGCAGATGCTGCGCGGCTGCGGCGCTTCAAGGACAAAGGGCTGGTGGATATGGCCGCAGAGCAGGGCGTCAAAGCAATTTTCCTGCTGCAATTGCAGAAGTTCCGGAGCTTGGTTCAGACGGCGTCGCCAGGAAAGCGGCCGGGCATCGGCATCGAGGGTCGGAAAATGCTCGAGCAGCAGCCGGAAGGGGGTGCTTTTCGGGTCATGGAGCAGGGCTTCGAGTTGTTCCCAGTCGGCGTTTGAGAATGCGCCACTGGAGCTGTAGACCGGGCTTGGGCGTGCAGCATTGCAGAGGATCAGTTCGGTTGGGCCGGCAATCTGGCGTAAGGGCAACTCCTGCAACTGGAAAGATTTTCCATTCAGGCGGAAGAAAGTGTCTTCGAGTGCTTTGCGGCAATCCTTGTTTTGAATGTAGGCATCATGATTGCCGGGAATGTAGAAAAAGCGTCCGTGGGCTAGTTCCAGAATCGGCTCAAGAAGACGTTCAGCCAGAGCAAATTCTTCGGGATCTCCGACCGTGGTAAGATCGCCGGTACAAACAACGATATCTGCCTTCAGAGCGGCAAAAACCTCGGCGGCCTCCTGAATTCGTTCTGCGCGGAAGGCATGACGTCTGCGCAACAGGTAATTCAGGCGTCCGAAGAGACGCTTGTCGAAAAATCCGCCATGCCGGAAGGAACACAGCGCGGCATGCGGATCAGAAAAATGAATGATGCGATATCGGCTTTGCGGCATTACGAACGTTTCTTTTTAACAACGAAAAGACTCGAAAAGACTCGAAATTTTTTTAGGGATGCTTGCTTTGGCGGATGGGACTGTTTGTGTATTTGCAGTCTGGGCAGTTGATTCCCCGGTTGATCGGTCGGATCGGTCGGATCGGTCGGATCAGATACCGTACTCATGCAGTTTTCGGTGCAGTGTACGTCTGCTGATTCCGAGCAGTTCGGCAGCGCGGGAGCGGTTTCCTCCGCACTGGGCGAGAGCCTGGATGATGACGTTTTTTTCGTTGGCCTTGATATCCAACGGATTTTCGG
>JAQVUB010000431.1 GCA_028699735.1 Lentisphaeria bacterium
CACATCACAAGCGGGCCGCTTGCGCGACTTTTTTATACTGCAGCCTGAAGGCTATCGCAACCGGGCCGGTTGCGCCACTTTTTAAATCTGCAGCTTGCCATATACCACGACTGTTCTGGCGTGGGCGCATAAACGCACATCACAAGCGGGCCGCTTGCGCGACTTTTTTATACTGCAGCCTGAAGGCTATCGCAACCGGGCCGGTTGCGCCACTTTTTAAATCTGCAGCTTGCCATATACCACGACTGTTCGGGTGTGGGCGCATAAACGCACATCAAAAGCGGGCCGCTTGCGCGACTTTTTTATACTGCAGCCTGAAGGCTATCGCAACCGGGCCGGTTGCGCCACTTTTTAAATCTGCAGCTTGCCATATACCACGACTGTTCTGGTGTGGGGGCATAAACGCACATCACAAGCGGGCCGCTTGCGCCACTTTTTAAATCTGCACCTTTCGTGCCTTTCGTGGTTAAAAAAGCTTTTTGGACGGGGTCTATCTAGCACGGTATGGGCGTTGGTCGGTGTGGCGTGCTGGGGATTTTTTTGGTTTATTTTTGACGATGACGATATAGCGGTCGGGGTCCTGATCATCGAGGGCAATGGGTAGAATCTCCTGCAACTCGAAGCGGGTATTTTTACAGGCTATTTCGAAATCCTCTCCTTCGTCTTTGAGGAAATTGGGGCCCTTCATCATAATCAGGTGCCCGTCATTTTTCAACAGTTCGGAGGCATCAAGCAGGTTTTCGCTGGCGGGGCCGACGGCACGGGCAGTCACCAGTGCGCAATTCCGGTAGAGATCCGGGCGCTGGTGTTCGGCTTCGCGTCCCCGGAAACAGGTTGCTTCGAGGTTTGCTTCTGGCAGCAGCTTGATCGTATGCTTCAGAAATTCGATTTTTTTACGTCGGCTGTCAAGCAGGATGAAATGCCGGTCGGTGAGCCAGGTGGCCAAGGGCAATCCGGGATATCCGCCGCCGGTTCCGAGGTCGAGGATGCGGTCGCCGGGAACGGTCATTTCCTGCACCAGGTTGAGAATGGTCAGGGAATCGAAGACATGGAATTTGAGGTATTCGGCGGGAGTGGTAAGTCGGGTCAGGTTGAGCCAGGTATTGACTCCGGTCAGGTGGCTGAAGAGTTTTTCGAGGGATAGACGCTGTGCGGCAGTCGGTTCGATATCCAGGTCGCGGCATGCGGCAGTGAACCAGTCCCAGTCGGTTTGCGGGAATTGGAGGAGGGGATAGCGCTCCGGCAGGAAGGCATCCGGATCATGCGGTTCAGAGGCTTTGTTATTTTGCGGAAGGAGATTCATGATGGAGGCGCTTTTTTAACAACGAAAAGACACGAAAAGGCACGAAAATATTTTATGGATTGTGGCTTTGACGGATGGGGTTGCTGGCAAAAATTGTGCTATGAAGTGGCGCCACTTTTTTATACTGCAGCCTGAAGGCTATCGCAACCGGGCCGGTTGCGCCACTTTTTAAATTCAGATCGTATCCCCTTGGAGGGGGGAGTATTTGAGCAGGGGGAATTTTGGATTTTTTTCCTGGAAGTAATTGACGGCCCATTCATCGGGGAAAAGGATGACCCATGAGCGGGCGGGGTCCTGCGCCAGTCGCACATTGCTGCCCAGGTAGATGCCGTCGAAGGAATCCGGATCGGTATCGATGGGCAGCCAGCGCACTTGGGTAAAGGGGGCTTCTTCGAGGCGGACATCGGCAGAGTATTCGGTTTCGAGGCGGTGTTTGACGACTTCGAACTGGAGTTGTCCGACGGCTCCCAGCAGTGCGGTTTTCTGCAGGCTGTTATGGATGTAAAAGACCTGAATGACGCCTTCGTTGAGGAGTTGTTCAAGCCCTTCCTGGAATTGCTTGTAGCGGGAGGGAGAGGAGTTGTGCAGGTAGGAAAAGACTTCCGGAGGGAAACGCGGGATTTCGTTGTAGACCAGATTGGGGATATTGGTCAGCGTATCGCCGATGCGGAAATTGCCATGGCTGACCAGTCCGACAATATCGCCGGGGTATGCGCATTCGACGGATTCGCGATCCTGTCCGAAAAGTCGTTGCGGATAGGAGAGCCGCAGGGGGCGTCCGCCGCGCGGATTGGGCACAGTCATGTCCTTCTCAAAAATTCCGGAGCAGATACGGATGAAGGAGAGGCTGTCGCGGTGATTGGGATCCATATTGGCCTGGATTTTGAAGACGAATGCGGAGAAGTCGGGGTGGTCGGGTTGCATCAGGCCTTGGCTGGATTTACGCGGCATGGGGGCTGTGCCATGTTCGACGAAGTAATTGAGCAGCAGCTGCACGCCAAAATTATTGATTCCGCTGCCGAAGAAGACGGGGGTGAGCTCTCCCTGGCGGATTTTTTCGTCATCAAATTGTTCGCCGGCGAGGGAGAGCAGTTCGATCTGTTCGAGCCATTCGCGATGCATATCCGGATGCAGGAGTTTGCTGATGCGCGGGTCTTCGGCGCCGGTGATGTGTTCGACGGCTTTGGCACTGCCTTTGCCCTGGTTGGCAAACAGATGCAACTCCTTGCTGAGGCGGTCGTAAACGCCTTTAAAATCCGGGCCGTCGCCGAGCGGCCAAGTAACCGGGAAGCCGCCGATGCCGAGGACGTTTTCGAGGTCATCGAGGAGTTCGAGCGGGTTTCTTGCGGGGCGATCCATCTTGTTCATAAAGGTGAAGATGGGGATTCCTCGCATGCGGCAGATTTCGAAGAGTTTGCGGGTACGTTCCTCGATTCCTTTTCCGGCATCGATGACCATGATGACACTGTCGACGGCGGTCAGCACGCGATAGGTATCTTCGGAAAAGTCGCGGTGTCCGGGGGTGTCAAGCAGGTTGATGCAGTAATCGCGGTACTCGAACTGCAATACCGTCGAGGAGATGGAAATGCCGCGTTCGCGCTCGATGTCCATCCAGTCGGAAGTGGTGTTGCGCTGATTCTTTTTGGCGCGCACAGAACCGGCCTGCTGCAGGGCGCCACCGTACAGGAGAAGCTTTTCGGTCAGCGTGGTTTTACCGGCATCGGGATGGGAAATGATGGCAAAGGTGCGACGGCGGGATATCTGATCTTGAAATTCACTCATAGGGGTATAAGGGGGCAGGGGGCAGGGGGCAGGGGGCAGGGGGCAGGG
>JAQVUB010000432.1 GCA_028699735.1 Lentisphaeria bacterium
CAGTGGTTCCGCAAACGGATGGCCAATGGCCCGGCTCCGCCAGCATAATCGATCCGCCTTACCGGAAAATTCTGATAGGAATCGTAGATAAATTTTTGGGATTTGCGGTATTGTCCGCTGTATTTGCCCTGCACTTGCCTGACGGGAATTTCGTGCTGCCAGGTTTGTTGTGAATCCGCATCGTTCAGTCCGACCCGGATGCTGAATTCCTCCGGCACGTTGTCATCTGCCACGAACAGAATACCATTGCTCCAGACCAGCCAGTTGCGGCGACGGGCGGCAAACTCGACGCGGCCTGAAGTTTGCTTTTCGGGGCGTTCCTGTTGCAGGAAACCCGTTGCTGAATTGAAAAAATAGGGTTCGATGCTGACGCCTGGTGGAATTTCCACCTGAATTGCCAGTTGTTCGGATTTGATGCGGCCGGTATCAAGTCGCAGAAAACCGACTTCGCCCTTTTCCAGTTTATAGGGGATACCCGCCGGAGTATTGGTCATATTATGGGGGAAGAGTATTTTGGGCAGAATATCTCTTCCAGAGCCTTCTGCCGTTTCAAAAATTCCGTCCGGTTCGACTCCGTCACCGCTAAAAAAGGCGGTTTTGCGCTGTTGGTAGTCACACAATATGGGGCGGCGGAAAAAGATGGGGCGGTCTCCGGTTTGACCACGGCTGTAGTTGACCAGATATATCTTGATGCCACGAGCCTTCTGCGGATCCGGACACGACAAAACCGCCTGCGCTTTCTTCCAGCTGGTCTGACGATCCTGTGTCTTCAGAATGAATTTTGGTTCATGCAGATTTTTGCCCTGTTCATCAACCCAGCTGTAGGATACGACTCCAGGCCAGGAAAGAAAGTCACTCTGGTACTCGACTTCAAAGTGGTAGCTCCGGCCAGTGTCAAGCTCAATATGCTGCGAAACCATATTGTTGTAAGCGGGACTGTTCTCCGAAATGCGCAAAATCCCCTCACGGGTTTGAAAGGCCGCAGGATAGGCGACATTCTGAATGCGCTGCCAACCATCAGGCAAAATGCCATCCGTACTGACGAATTCGGAATTTTTGAATAAATTGGCGGCGGTCAGACTCGTGCAAATGAGCAGAAAAAGAATGAGACTGCGCCTCGTCAAATGGTGATGCAGCATGGTAAACTCCAAAATTCTGTCAATGAAAAAATCAGTCAACACGACAAGTTGCAGAAAATTCAGGGGAAGGAAATATCTTTATACAGGATATAGAAAGACTTCAGTATGCGTCGTTCGGGGTTCGTGTGTCCGTCAGCAAAAAGGACATTGGTGCAGTTTGAATGGCGCATGGCAATACGATTTTCTACTGAACTCCCTGGCCCAGGATAATAGCTGTAATCGCCGTCGCTGATGGTCATGACCGCCGAAGGATATTTGATCTTTGACAGGCTTTGCCCAGCTACTCCCCAGTAACGCTCATCATTCGGACTGACATTGTCCCGGCTACGATTGTAAATGTAGGATGCATAATAGCCTGAAGAATAGCGGCAGTTTGCAGTGCTGTTGTCACCCATGAAAATGGTGCCGGCATGGTATTCCGGGCAAAGCAGAATGCCGATCGTTGCGTATTTATTGGCGCTGTTGTCCTTGTATCCCTTGCAATTCGGCGGCAGGTAACCCAATTCCAGCATCACCTGAGCCCAGTTCGGATAACCGTCCTTGTAATTGACACCATTCCAGCTCTTTGTTCCAAGCTGGTGCGGCGGAAAAAAGTCATTCTCGTTCGTGTAGGCCAGAAAACTCAAGCCGATCTGCTTGGTGTTGTTGATGCACTGAATCGATTTCGCACGGCTGCGAGCCTTGCTTAAAGCCGGCAAAAGCATCGAAGCGAGTATGGCGATAATCGCGATTACAACCAGCAGCTCAATTAAAGTGAAAAAGCACTTGAAATGACCCTTTTTTATTGAATTATGCAACATTGTTCAGGACTCCCCTTTCGTTGTTCGTACATGAATTACCAGCTATTCAAGAAAAAAACAAATTCATGGTCTCTGACAAGAAATACTATAACTTTGTTCCGAATAATAAAAATGCGTTTACTGATTAGCTTTTTGTCAATTCTGATTAAATTAATAGAGTGGGTCTGAAAAAGTAAAACCTTGCATATGGAGTATTTTATATGGAGAATCGCTCTCATTTGAACGTAAAAATGTCTGCCCTTCCGACGCCGCAGTCTTTTTTTTATGGTCTTTCTTTGCCTGCAGATTTTGCGTTACCTGATAATATTTTGTTATTTTATCACACCTGGAATGTGACTCGTCCTCTGTCGCATGGGCGATATGCGCTGGTGATTCCGTTTGTATCGATGGTTTATCAGATTGATTCTGCGCGGTTTGCTTTGCGTCCCGGTCAGGCTCTGCTGATTTTTCCGCATCAGCTGCGTTTTGTCGAACCCGGTCAGAGCTATTATGACCGCTTACTGATTACCTTTGATCTGCCGACTCCGCAGGCGTATCTGCCGCAGACCCCTCTGCAGCAGATACAGGAAGGGCTTTGGCCTGTTCTGGAACGCTGCCTGGATGATTTTCAGGCAGGCCGTGTGCTGGAGTTGTCGCTTGGGGTGCTGGAAATTCTGCAGCTTTTGTCGCGGCATCCGGTTGGGTATCAGCCTGTAACCATGTCTCAAGCAGTGACCCGGGTACTGGGGCACATCTGCCAGAATCTCAACGAAGAACTTTCCATTGATGGTCTCGCTGCCCACGTGCATATGTCTGCCAGCAATCTGCGTCTGATCTTCCGCAAGGAGACCGGCATAAGCCTGGGGAAATATATTCTGCTCCAGCGCCTGGACAGCGCACGCTACCTCCTGATGCATACCCGGCAAAGCATCGAGGAAATCGCCCGGAGCTGCGGTTTCAGCAACGTTTCGGTTTTCAGTCACTGCTTCCGCCAAAAAACTAGCAAGTCGCCAATGCAGTTTCGGAAGCAGAAGAAGGCAAGCAACCTCTGAGGCCGGACACAATGGCGCCAACCATCGAATTTTGAACCACGAAAAGCACGAAAAGGCTTGGGGTGGACTGGCGTCCACAACCTATTTTTTAACAACGAAAAAACACAAAAAGACTCGAAAATTTTTTAAGGTTGTTGCGTTGCGGTAAGAGATCGCTGTGCA
>JAQVUB010000433.1 GCA_028699735.1 Lentisphaeria bacterium
TGACACAGCATTATGTCATGCTGCAACGAAACCTGATCTATACCGGAATGACCCGCGCCAAAAAACTCCTGATTATGATCGGTACCCGAAAAGCCCTCGAAATCGCCGTCAGCAACAACACCCCGCTCAAAAGACTTTCCCTGCTCGCCAGACGACTCAGCACCCAGTCCCGCATATAACTTTTTTTTAACCACGAAAAACACGAAAAGGCACGAAAAAATTTTCGTGCCTTTTCGTGCTTTTCGTGGTAAAAAAAATACCACTGCTTTCTGTTCGCCAGCCCAGGCCGTTATTTCCTTGAAAAAGCGGTGTTATGGTTCATAGTATGTAAGTTACATTTTTATATCAGGCCCGGTAGCTCAGTCGGATAGAGCAACTGCCTTCTAAGCCGTAGGTCGTGGGTTCGAGTCCCGCCCGGGCCGCCATCTTATTTTTCCTTGGATAAGACATCATGAACAATCAGAAATTATCGGTTACCGGCACGGGTGACTCCCTCTTTATGGCAAAGTTTCCGGAGGAATATCAATCCGGGATTCGATCAATCGCGCGTTTTATTCAGTCCTGTGATGTAAAGATCACCAATCTGGAGACGAATCTTTCGGATTTTGACTGTTTTGCTTCGGCGTATAGCGGGGGTACCTGGCTGAATACCCGGGTTGAGAACCTGCCGGATTTGTTTCGTTTCGGTTTCAACTATTTTGGTACAGCCAACAATCATTCGATGGATTATGGTTTTGACGGGCTGCTTTCGACGATCCGTGTGCTTGATCAATATGGCGTGGCACATTCCGGCACGGGATCCAGTCTCGAAGAGGCTTGCAAACCTGCTTTGCTCGAAGTCAAGGATCAGAAAGTTGCCATCTTTGCAGTCGATGCCTCCTGTGAAAATGCCTCGCGTGCTGGCAGAGCGACCAAGGTCATCAAGGCCCGCCCTGGGGTTAATTACCTTCGCCATGAAACCACATACCGGATTACAGAGCAGGAGGAAAAAGTCCTGCGCGAAATCGCCGCCAGAAACGGAATCAATTTTTCCCGGGATCTTTCCATCAACAGCGGTTATCAGACGCCCGATCCGGCCGGTTTCTTTTTTCTTGGTGATCAGAAATACACGACGCGTGATGGCATTCCCGCGACGTCCTGCAATGCAAAGGACAAGGCACGTCTCATTGGGGCGATCCGTTCGGCAAAAGAAAAATATGATTACGTATTTGTTCTGGTTCACTGCCATGACAATGACGGCAAAAGTCATGCAAATCCCGCAGAATACCTGAAAGAGTTTTCGCATGCCTGCATTGATGCGGGCGCTGCGTCTATTTTCGGGGGAGGCTGCCACAATCTGCGCCCCCTGGAAATCTATCAGGGACGCCCCATCTTCTATTCTCTGGGAGATTTTATCTATCAGGGGCTGAAAGTTGAACAGCTCCCCGCTGACTTTATGGAAAAATATGACGTGGATATCTTTGCCAGCGCTCAGGAAGCTTTGTTCAAACGTTCCCGCGGAGGCAAAGTCGGACTCCATTGCGAGAAAAAAAATTACCAGACGGTTTTGCCAAAAATGGAATTCACGGATGGAAAGCTGAGCGCCCTGACTCTGCTGCCGGTTTATCTGAATTTTGACCGCAAAGATGACATGAATGGATTGCCGGTAGCCGCAGAAGAAAAAGAAGCACAGGAAATCTTTGAAATCTTTTCCGAATTGAGCAAGCCCTATGGCGTCAACCTGCGCTTCGATAACGGACTGATCAAGGTTCGTTTTTAACAACGAAAAAACACAAAAAAACACGAAAATTTTAAAAGGATTGATGCTCTTTCGGATGGGCTTTCACGCAAACCGTGTTCCGTCCGTGTTCCGTCCGTGTTCCGTCCGTGTTCCGTCCGTGTTCCGTCCGTGTTCCGTCCGTGTTCCGTCCGTGTTCCGTCCGTGTTAGTCCATATGGAACCCTCTTCATGAAATGTTTGCGAATTACTGGTCCCCGGAAAATTTCCGGGCAAATACAGCTTAGTGGCAATAAGAATGCGGCGTTGCCGATGCTGGCGGCAGCGATGCTGACGGGTGATGAGGTCATCCTTCACAATGTCCCGGATATCCTCGATGTGCAGAATATGATCCTGGTTGCGCGACACCTCGGTGCTGAAGTCGAGTTTTCCGGCGGTACCTTGTCGCTTTGCGCCAAAAATCTGCATGGGAGCAGGATTCCGCGGTCTTTATGCGACAAGATCCGCACTTCTTTTTTGTTTGCCGGTCCTTTGTCTGCACGGTTTGGGGAGGCGGAGGTCTTCCCGCCGGGCGGGGATGTGATTGGGCGTCGCCGTCTGGACGGGCATTTTTATGGGTTGCGGAAGCTGGGTGTCACGCTTGATCTCGAGGGAGGAAGCTACCGGTTTAAACGCGAAAAGCCCTTGACCGGCAGCGAAATTTTTCTTGATGAAGCCAGTGTGACGGCGACAGAGCATTTGATGATGACCGCAGCACTGGCAGAGGGAACGACTCTGATCCGCAATGCCGCCTGTGAACCCCATGTTGCTCAACTGGCCATGCTGCTCAATGCCATGGGCGCCAAAATCTCCGGGATCGAGACCAATCTGCTGCGCATTGAGGGTGTCGAAACGCTGCATGGCGCGGAATTCACCCTCGATGGCGATCATATCGAGGCGGCCAGCTTCCTGTCACTCTGTGCAGCCTGCGGCGGCAGCATTGAGATCACCGGACGGATTATTCCGCATAATTACTGGATGATGCGGAGGATATTAGAACGGTTCGGAGTAAATATCATCCTGAAACCTGAGGCGATTTCCGCGCGTCGGGAAGGCGATATGCGCATCGTACCGGATTTTGGCAATGTGATTCCGGTGATTTCCGATGGACCCTGGCCGCAGTTTCCCAGTGATATGATGAGCTGCCTGATTGCGGTGGCCACTCAGGCGCAGGGGACGATTCTGTTTTTTGAAAAAATGTTTGAGAGTCGTATTTATTTTGTGGACAAGCTGATTGCTATGGGAGCCAATGCCGTCGTTTGTGACCCCCACCGGGAATTGATCTCCGGGCCGTCCCAGCTGCATGGCAGCGAAATTCCCAGTCCGGACATTCGTGCCGGCATGGCTCTGATTATAGCGGCATGCTGCGCCAG
>JAQVUB010000434.1 GCA_028699735.1 Lentisphaeria bacterium
TGAATATCGACAAAACTCGTGGCATTAATTGTAGAGGTAATGTTAATGGAATTGTCAGAATCAAGATCAATTCCACTTGCGGAAAGTTCACCGCTGATGGCCATGGCGCTTCCGGTTGCAATGTTCAAAACGCCCGCGTCCACTGTGATATTCGAGGCTCCTGCAATACTTCCGATGGTCAGCGTTAATTCGCCACCGCCAGTGTATGTAAGAGAGGTATTCGCTTCAAAGGTTAAAACTCCAGTTGTGGGATTATTTGTTTGCAGGGTAAGAGAATAGCCACTGCCTGCAACTTCGATATTTGTTGTAGTCCCTCCAGCACTAATCAGGAAATTGTCAAAGGAAAGAGTCACATTGGCACCGGTTGTAGCAATCAATCCTTCCAAGTCGGCATCTGTTACTGCCAGACCACCATCAACCCCCCAATCAGCAATCGGGGTCACGCCTCCATCACTGATTGTCAATGTACCCGTCGGATCGATCAGGAGGGAGTTGATATCCAGGGTTCCTAAATTAAGAATATCGACTCTGGCACCGGAGATTTCAGCCGAATCAGCAATAATGGTGCCTTGCGCGTTGTCAGCGGTACCCGCTTCGGCGAAGAGAGTTACATCGCCGAGGTCGGTAGCGTTGATGACACCGGCATTAGTGACAGTGGATTCTTCGGTCATTCCGGAGAAATTGATCGAGAGTTTACCGCCGTGGATATTTCCGAGTTCGACGGATTGCGTACCGAGCAGAGCGG
Organism: Lentisphaeria bacterium; assembly: GCA_028699735.1. GTDB lineage: Bacteria > Verrucomicrobiota > Lentisphaeria > Oligosphaerales > Oligosphaeraceae > JAQVUB01. The sequence goes on from JAQVUB010000434.1 coordinate 746, forward strand.
CCTGCTGGGCATTGATGGTGCCGGTATTGCTGACATTTTTGCCGATCAGGGCTGCCGCTTCGGCGTTAATGACGCCCTCGTTGATGATAGAGGCATCGGAATTGCCTTCAAAAAGCAGTTTTCCGGCCATAAAGTTATCATCGGAGAGATTGAGGGTGGACGCGATGAATTTGTTGACATCGACCTGGGCGCCCTGCCCGAACAGGATTCCGGACGGGTTGATCAGGTAGAAATGCCCGGTTGCGCTGAGGCGTCCGAGAATTTCCGAGGGGTTTCCGCCGATGACTCTGGAGAGCATAGCCGCATTTTTGGAGATTTGGTCGACATTGACCGCGTATCCGCTGCCGATATCGAAGGTATCCCAATTAACAATGGCTTTAGCGGTAGCCTGGTCAATAGTCATGGTTTTGCCATTGACATTGATGGTGACTCCGCCTTTGACGACATTTGCTCCGGTGGGGAGGTTTCCGGCGAGGAGTCCTCCCGGTGACAAAGTTAATACTGAAACGAGGAAAACAGAGAGGAATTTAGTTGACAGGGAAGTCCGATAGAGTCTGTCTTGTTTTGTTGTTTTCATGTCCGTTCCCTTCCTTTGAGGCCTGTTAAAGTAATTCAACATTTTTATATTCATAATTAATGATCTTTCTCAGGTTCCAGAGGGCAGCAGATGCCTTCCGCTGGAAGCTGCTCAATGGATTAGAACTGGAGTTGCAGGGAGATATGGAAACGTCCATCATCGGGGGTATGTTCAGAAGCTTCGATGAGGGGATAGCCGTAGTCGAGGGACATCTGGGAGTAATTGGTCAGGCCGAGGCGCAGTCCCATACCGACGGAGAGCATGTCCTGGTTATTAAGTTCGCCGGGATAAGGCTGTTTGTTATCGACATAGCCGAAATCGGTGAAAGCGACGAACTGGAGGCGGTGCTGTCCCCAGTATTTCGGGTTGTTTTCGAGGAATTTTTCGTCCTTTTTGAGGCCGGGTATGAAATTCTGCAGCAGGGGTGTGCGCAATTCCAAGGTTGCCACGACAGAGTTGTCGGCGCCGATCTCGGATTCTTCGTAACCGCGCACGGAATTGAAGCCGCCTAGGTAATCACGGGCAGCGCCGGGTACGGAGTCATCGGAAAGCTGTGCATCGAGTTTACCGAACAGAGACCATTTTCCGGGGGCATCCGGACCGGAGAAGAGGCGCTGGATGCGGGCGAACTGGAATTTGGCGATGGTGAAATCGCCCTCGGTGTAGGCTCCGTCATTTTCGATGAAATCGTCTTTATTCGAGGCACCATATTTTCCGGCAAAGTTTTTCTGCAGGGTAAGGGATGCGAAGTTGCGTCCGGCGAAGCGGTCAAATACTTTTGCGGAGTAGCCCAGTGTAATGGAAGGCATGGAGAGTGCGATGGCGCGTTTATTGAGGGCATCGCCACCCACGCCGAGATGATTTTTGGTCTTCTGGTAGAGCCATCCGAAAGTGAGTTGCAAGCGTTCGAGATTGGATTCATAGATATTTCTGGAAATCTGCGTGCCAAAGTAATGACCTTTGCCTACGATATCGATTTCGGGCAGGACGGAATCGTATTCTGATTCGTTGTATCCGCCATAGACATTAAAGGACCACTTGTCACCGATTGGCAGGAAATAGTTTGCAGAGAAAGCGTTGAGGGATTCGCCGATATCGCCGCCGGTCAGCCAGTCAACGGTCAGCGAGTCGTCATGTTTGGTGATATTGAGATGCTGCAAGGTGGTGCGGATGCGGTAATCGTTTGATTCCTTGTAACCATTGTTGGCGAATTCGATAGCGCCATGGATCGGGAGCTTGTCCTCGACTTCGATATCGGCATCGACGGAACGGCGTCCGCCCTGGGTAGTGGGGCGCAGCTGAGTATCGAGCTTCAGGTCGGGCTTGACGTTGAGGTCAAACAAATCGCCATGAATTTTGGCGTAATTGAATTTGCCTTCCTGATTTTCAAGAGCGCGGATAATCTGTTCCGGAGAATAATTTTTGGCATTGCGTACGGTGATATTGCCGAGTTTGCCGCAGTCGACTTTGGCCAGGAAGATGCCGTAGCCCCAGACTTTGGTCGGTATCTGAACATTGGCAAAGACGTAGCCCTGTTCCTGGAGTGCTTTGACGAGGTTGCCCTGGAAGGCTTTGATTTCGTCGGTGGTGACTGGGTTGAAGGTAACGTATTCGGCCCAGTCTTTCCAGACTTTCAGTTTTTCAACAATTGCCTTGTCGCCGGAAACCATAGGCAGGTCAAACTGGATTTTTGCCGGCAGGGGAGCGACATCGCCATCTTTGGCGGGGGGTGTGGTCAGGGTCTGGGAGCCTTTCAGGGTCGGCTTCTGATCCGGAGCCGTTGCCGGCGTCCA
>JAQVUB010000435.1 GCA_028699735.1 Lentisphaeria bacterium
ATCCTAACCCAGGGCGTCGCTGCGGCCTAACGGCCTTGCTTGCCCTGGGCTGGTATGTCATGCCCCTTCGGGGTTAATTCGGGGACTGGTTCCGTCCGTGTTCTAAAACTTTGGTTGTGGACGCCAGTCCACCCCAAGTTTTTTCGTGTCTTTCGTGGTTAAAAAACATAAGTAAAGAGTATTGCCCTGTCCCCTGCCTGTTGCGTATTTTTTCACCAGGGAGTATATTTTATCGGGTTCAGGGGAGATGTGTTTTTTGTGTGATATGGTATTCGGATGGCTGGCGTGCTTCAAAATCATATATTGCATCTGGACATGGATGCATTTTTTGCTTCGGTCGAGCAGTTGGATCATCCCGAATGGCGTGGCAAGCCAGTGATTGTCGGGGCTCCTCCGGATCAGCGCGGTGTGGTATCAACCTGTTCCTATGAAGCGCGGCGTTTTGGTGTGCATTCGGCAATGCCCTCGCGCACCGCTTTTCAACTCTGTCCGCAGGGAATTTTCGTCCCGGGGCGCTATGCCCGCTATGAGGAAATCTCGCAGCGCATACGCAGTTTTTTTTATGCTGTGACTCCCTTTGTCGAGATGGCTTCGATTGATGAAGCCTTTCTTGATCTGAAGGGAGTGCACAGCATTACGGATCCGGTGGCAGCCGCGCGACAGTTGAAAGCGCGCATCCGCACGGAACTTGGCTTAAGTTCATCCGTCGGGGTGGCCAGCAATATGTTTCTGGCAAAACTGGCCAGCGACCTGCAGAAACCCGATGGCCTGACCGTCGTACCGCAAGACCCCGAAGAAATAAAGAAATTCCTGGCTCCGTTGCCAGTGCGGAAAATTTGGGGTGTCGGGCAAAAAACCGGGCAAGTGCTGGAGAGCTATGGGCTGAAGCGCATTGCGGATATCCAGAAAACTCCACTGGTGGTACTCTGCAAATTGCTCGGTTCAGCCGGCGGACTGCACCTGTATGCGCTTTCCCGGGGGCAGGATTCCCGCCAGGTGCAACGCGAATTCGTGCAGGAAAAATCGATTTCGCGGGAGGAGACCTTCCGTGAGGATTGCACGGATATGGAGATGGTTCGTCACTGTCTTCTGGGTCTATGTGAGGAAGTGGGTTCCCGATTACGTGCGGCGGGTTTGCTGGCCGGCTGTGCGCAGCTGAAGTTGCGTTTCCAGGATTTTCGCACGATTTCCCGGCAGATGCCCGTGCGGCCTGCCAGTCAGGCCGACCGGATTCTGCTGAAATGTGCCACGAGCCTGTTTGAACAGGCCGCGCCGAAGGAAGCGATCCGTCTCGTCGGCTTTGGCGTCACCCAGTTGCAGGAACCCGGGGTGACTCAGGGGGAAGAACCCCGCCAGCTCCTCCTTTTCCCAGAACCCGAAAACGAGCAGCCAGCAGTTTCTGGCAGGGATGCTTCCCTGGATCAGGCCGTCGATCAGCTCCGGCAGAAATTCGGCAGTGATGTCCTGAAACGCGGCTTCGATGAAAAAAAATGAAACGGCAAAAAAGAATGGAGTTTTTTACAGTATGCAACGGATGATTTCTTGGAATGTGAATGGGCTTCGAGCTATCCAGAAAAAAGGCTTTGTCGAGTGGTTGCGTGAAAGCGGCGCGGATTGTGTCTGCATGCAGGAAGTGAAGGCGGAACCGGCACAGCTTGATGCGGAATTGCGCGAGGTGCCGGGCTACCGGCTGGAGCTGTTTCCGGCTGTGCGCAAGGGTTACAGCGGGGTGGCGACCTATTACCGGAAAGAACCGCTTTCCATCGAAAAACTCGGCTGCGCGGAATTTGATCAGGAAGGCCGAGTGATGATTCTGGAATATCCGGATTTCTCCCTGTTGAACTGCTACTTTCCGAACAGCCAGGAGGCCGGCGCCAGACTAGAATATAAATTGGCCTTCTGCGCTGCCATTCTGGAAAAATGCAGGGAGTTGGTCAGCCGCGGCAAAAACCTGGTTCTCTGCGGAGATTACAATGTTGCTCACAAGGAGATTGATCTGGCCCGCCCCAAGGAAAATGTCAACAATCCCGGCTTTTTGCCGGAGGAGCGCGCCTGGATGGATCTTTTCACTAGCGCGGGCTTTCTGGATACTTTTCGCCTGTTCCACCCTGAACCCGGCCAGTATACCTGGTGGTCCTACCGCGCACGAGCTCGTGAGAAAAATGTCGGATGGAGAATTGATTATCACTGCGTCAATGAAGCATTCCGCAACCGTGTGCTGGATGCCGAAATCCTGGCTTCAGTCACCGGTTCCGACCACTGCCCCGTCACCGTGACCCTCGATCTGTGACGCAGGATGATTGGGAATGACTTGCATTCCAAGCAGTTACGCCGATTTTCAAATTTCTGATATAAAATACAGCTAGCATACAGGATATAGTCGATTAGCTTGAGAATCTGATTTTTTGTCATAGGCAAGGAAGACGGGTAACAGTGACAGCCAATTTTTAACAACGAAAAAACACGAAAGGACACGAAAAATTTTCATGGAAACAACCATGTATTGTAACAGTAAAAGATGCTTCCATGAAAATTTTTCGTGTCCTTTCGTTGTTTAAAAAGAATTACTCCGTTACTCCGTTTCATTGACCGTCTACAAAAAAGTAAGGTTTTGGGTGCAGTTCCCAAAAGTAGGTAGAGGCTGTCCAGAAAGGGTTCAGGGTTCAGGTTTAAAATGTGGTGTAACCGGCCCGGTTGCGATTTCTGTTAGCAATTCTACGCCCGAACGGTACCGAGTGCCCGGGGCAGGGGCTGCCTACTTTTGGGAACTGCACCCAAGGTTTTCAGCCAAATCGAGTATAACAGTTCCCTCCTGATTGCCTTGGGCGCCTTGTTACTGACAAGGCGCCCAAGGTTTTCGATACCGTAAAGAGGCGAATCACTAACTGTTTTTTACTGGAGGCTTTACACAATGCAAGGTTAGGTCAGGGCTGCTTTTTACTGCAGCGTATCGCCCGGTAATCCCTTGCGGGCACCAGTATTTTGCAGGTTTGCACATGCTGATCAAGAAACATTCCCCGTGTGCTGTCGAGTGCATTACCGGTTTCCATATCCTCCCATTGCAATTCTCCCCCCCAGTTGGAAAACAGCTTTTCGGTAACCAAATTGATATCC
>JAQVUB010000436.1 GCA_028699735.1 Lentisphaeria bacterium
GTCTGAACAAAAACACTTCACAAACGTAGCCAGGAGCCACAAAGGCAGGATTTACAGCATCAAACGAAGGGGTTCAGTATTGCGATCAGACCTAAAGGCAACAAAAATAAGGCTGCAATCCGTATTTGCTTATTGGTCAGGCTACAAAACGTAGATAATATCGATCCGCTTGCGACACGATTACGTTAATCCGATCGGCGTTCATGACAGACCCGGTACAGGCCAGTGCCAGAAGACGCAGGGTTTTGTCATAACCTGACTGCGCAACCTTCCTGGCCAGATAGTCTGTTTTGAAAGCCAGAACATGGAAAAACCGAGCGATGTTCATCAGATAGTGGTAACCCAGCATGGCGTTCCAGCTTCTGGCATAGCAGTGTTCATATTGGTAACCATGGTGTTTTTCCACCAGAAAATTATTCTCGATTTTCCATCGGTATCGGCCCATGCGTGTGCATCGGCTGAACACATTCCTTTTTGTGAGAGGGAAATTGGATAACCAGGCATACTGGAGTACCTGTTCCTGCTTCTGTCCTGTGCCGGCATCAGTCGTCTGCCAGGTTTCCCGACAGGTCACGACATGGACCTTTTCTCTTTTCCGACAGTTGTCGTAATCATACTCGATTTCATTCACCCAGTGATAAGCCTGCCTTCGTTCTCCCCACTGGCAAACAAGACTGTCCTCTTCCGTTTTTAAAGCACGAAACTCCTGCCAGACGGACTGCAGACTTTCCTGTTTCAGAACAATCATATAGTCCCACTTACACTGCCTGCAGATGCGAACGATCGGTCCGTTCGCATACAGCCCATCCAAAACAACACAAAATTTCTGTTTGGGGAAATGGTGCTTGAGTTTTTCTGCCAGTCGACGAAATGCCTTGCTCTCACAATCTTGCTTGGTGCTTGCATCCCGATAATCTTCGTTTCTGAGAAACTCGCTCATCAACGGTAAAGCCATGCCGTTTTCCAGTGTCACCACTGCTTCCAGAACATAGACATAATATTGGGGATCCTTATTGGCGCCGACATGGCGTTCCATGTACTCCGATTGCCAGCAATGATCGCGTGTGAATTTTTGCGTGCCGTCGATGGCCAGCACATAACGGCCGTTGACAGTCTCCTGTCTCAACTTCTTTTTGCGAATCAGGTTTTTGAACAATTCGATCAGGCTTTCCTGAATCGTGTTCACATCAGTCCGTTTCAAAAACCGGTTCAGCGTATCTGCGTGCGGCAATGTCTCCCACTCCGGAAACATCATCCGCATATTTTCCATAAAGATCGGCTGGCTCATCGTTTTATTCGCTTCCCGTCGTGAAGACATCTGGAAGATGAACATCAGGATGCCATAAACCATCAGCACGGTTCTTTGGTGCTTCACTTTGCCTGGTTTTCTCAGGTCCGGGATATGGCTCATGCGTTGTAATAATGTTGGCAGCAAGCGCCGATAGACTTTCAGCGCTTCTTCTGTTGACTGTTGGCGTTCCTCGTATTCCTCTGTCACGCTCTTATGCTGACTGAGCCGGTTCGGTTGTGCTTTTCTTTGGGTTCTCGGTTCATAGCGAACATAGGTTGCTTCACCTGTCCGGATCTTTGCCTCATGTCGGGCCTGTCGCTCGGCCTGTTTCTGCAGCCGTTTTACCTTGCTCATTCGGGCAGCACCCGCTTACAGGCCTTTTCTCCAAGTAAAACAGCACGGAAGTCTTTTTGCAGCGGATACAGATAAATCGCTTTCCTGCTCAGGCTATATTCGTTGTACCGGTCCTGCCGTCCACGGCCTTTTGTTTCTCCCAGACAGATCCAGTTGGCGGCCTTGTAACTGGTTCCCCGATATTGCTCCAGGTCAACAAAGGTCTCAAGAAGAACCGGCGCATAGCAAAAATGTCTCAGCCAGTCTTGCTGGATCTGCCGGCTGGCAAGTGCCAGCGACTGACTGGCCAGGTTGCGGATGCGCACCCACGGGAAAATCAGGCAGCGGCTGTTATTGACAACCAGGTGCAGCCGTATTTTTCTGTCTGCCACCGTCCAGCCGATCCACCTGTCTCGTTTTTCCAGGGCCCAGGCTGACGCCGAATACTGCAAACAGCCCAGTTCTCGTTCTCCCGAGCAGATAAAATATTGCAGCCGTGAACCATAGACCTGTCTGTAGCCCAGCTGGTGGTATTGATCCACATAGGAGCGCCACTTCAGCCGATCCTGGCTATCCTCTGCGATCCTCAGCCGAATTGGCTCGATCGCCCGGATATCTGCCTCGATCGCTTCCCCTGCAAGATCCAGCTTCGCAACCGGTTTGCGCTTGTTCTGCACCTTCTGCAGTGCCGGCAGCTCCACAAGTCCGCGGTCTTCCAGCATTTGCAGGTAGGAAAGGCACTGCGGTACTTTTGCCGTTCCGCCTGGTGTCTGCCAGTCCAGTATCTCGCAGATGGTCGCCGCCAGTTCTGACCGTGACAGTTTGGGGTATGTTTTTCTTGTCCAACGGATCAGTGCCAGATCCTCATCGCTGAAAGATCGACCCGAATAACTCCTGATTGCTTCGTCCATAGCCTGGTTTTTACCCTCCCAGACTAAGAGTAGCATATCTCTTTTCGTTTGGCCAGTACCTTTTGCGACAATATTTTTTTACTGTTTCCGCTGCTGCCTGATTTCAGGGCTTTTCAGGGGGAGTGCTTCAGCACTGGGAGCACCTGCCTTAAAGACATGCTTTCTGGCCGGCCCTGAAATTGCTGACGGCTTCCGATGTGCAGAGCGGCATATCGTAAAGGTGCAAAGTCTTGATTTTCACCCCGGAGTCGCCGCTCAGGCACAGGTGCTTTTTGCCGTTGACATCGCGCAGGTTGGGGCTGAATCGTCCCCAGCCAAACTGGCGCCGGTTGCCGCCGTCGCAGAGGATACCGTCAATCACGAACGTGATGATGCACGGCCCGCTGTCCACAGTCACGACAACATGGTGAACTGTCCCGGCCTGCAGCCGGTCTTGGTCTGATACCCAGCGGTTTTCCGTGCGGCCATCGTGCAGCAGAATCTCAATTGTGCCGTCCGGCGTTGTCTGCAGGCAAAAGCCCTGGCCAGCCGCATTGCGGTTGTCCAACAGCACATGCGGGCTGCGTGGATTGTCCAGA
>JAQVUB010000437.1 GCA_028699735.1 Lentisphaeria bacterium
AAGAGGCGAATTCGAGGCCGATGACACCGCCGCCGATGATGACTAGTTCTTTCGGAGCGGCTTTGAGATTGAGGATTCCAGTGGAATCGAGGACGGCGGGATTGTCCTTGAGGCCGGGGATCGGCGGAACAGCCGGCACGGAGCCGGTGGCGATCAGGATATTAGCACCTTCATATTCATTTCCAGCACAGGCGACTTTGCCTTTGCCAAGCAGGCGAGCCTCCCCTTTGATGACTTCTACACCAGCCCCTTTGAGCATCGAGCCGACGCCCTTGATCAGCGTAGAAACGACTTTCTGCTTGCGCTCCTGCACCGCAGCCATGTCCAGTACTGCATCTGCGGTCTTGACACCATACAGCGAGGCTTCATGACAATCCTCGAGTGCCTTGGCGGAACGCAGAAAAGTCTTTGTCGGAATGCAACCGACATTCAAACAGGTGCCACCCAGCTCGGTTTTTTCAAAAAGAGCGACCTTTTTTCCCAGCTTGGCGGCATAGGCGGCAGCCTCATACCCCCCGGGACCGGCACCAATTATTAGCAAATCGTAAAGCATTGTTCTATCCTTAAAATTTCGTGCTTTTTCGTGTCTTTTCGTTGTTAAAAACCTGCTCGTATTATCCTGCGATGCAGACCAGTTCGAAATTTTCGATGAGGTCTTTAAGGGTTTGCAGGAAACGTGCGCCGGGTGCGCCATCGATGACCATGTGGTTCATGGTCAGGGAGAGCTGTATGTAGTCGCGATATTCGATATCGCCGGATTTGCCGCGCACGGGGCGGAGCAGGGTTTTGCCGACGCCGAGGATGGCCAGCTGCGGAGCGCTGATGACCGGCGTGAAGGTGGTGATGCCGAAGGCGCCGAGGTTGGACACGGTGAAGGTGGCGCCGGCGAGCAGGTCGGGGCTGAGGTTGCCGTCATTGGCCTGTTTGGCCATGCTTTTGACGGTTTTGCACATCTGGCCGAGGGTCATCTGCTGGGCGTTGTGCAGGACGGGTACCATCAGGCCGCGCGGGGTGTCACAGGCAAAGCCGATGTTGACCGCCGAATGCAGTTTGACCACATTGTTGGCGAATTCGCCATTCATCTCCGGATGCTTCTGCATCGCTTTGATGACAGCAAACATGATCATGTCACCAATGTTGATGTTGGCCAAGCCCAGCTTTTCACCCTGTTCCTTGATCCGGGAACGCAGGGACAGCAGTCCGCTGACGTCGGCTTCTGCACACAGCGTGTATTGCGCCATCGTCGCCAGAGATTCCTGCAGACGCCCGGCAATGATCTTACGGATGTGACTGAACGGCTTCTCGGTAATCTGATCAGCAACAGGGGCTGAGGCAGGTGCAGCCGGTGCAGCAGCAGGTTTTGCCGCCGCGGCGGGTGCGGTTTTTCCCATATCGGAGCTGAGTACCATGCCGCCAACGCCGGAACCGGAGGCCGGAGTCTGCACTCCCTCGGCCTGCAGAGCCGCCGCTGTCGGGCTCAGGCGGGGAGCCTGCTGCCAGGCCGCCGCGACATCCTTTTCAATAATCCGACCCTGTGCACCACTGCCCTGCAACGCCGGTACGACAAAAGGATGCTCGGCAACAAATTTGCGGGCACGCGGACTCATCGGAGCATTGTCCACCGCAGCAACTGCTGGAGCAGCTGGAGCCACTGTGGCCGCAGGTGCGGGGCTTGCTTCCGCTGTTGGTGCCGGTTCCGCTTTCTTTTCGGATTTTGCGCCATTCGGAGCCAGCGCTGCGAAATCTTCGCCGGGGTTTCCTACGGCGCAGATATTGGTCAGAACCGGTATCAGGTCGCCTTCGTTGCAGAACAGAGCCAGCACAGTACCTTCGGCGGTCGCTTCCACTTCAATGGCGGATTTGTCGGTTTCGATGTCAGCAATCATCTGACCGGTGCTGATCTTATCACCGACTTTGATGCGCCATTTGCTTAAAATGCACTCTTCGACTGAATTGCCGGCTTTCGGCATTACGATTCCAGTTGCCATGCTTGTCTCTCCTTCGCTTGTTTAAGGGGGATGAATGTTGAAAAAAATCAAGCCAGGATCAGGTGGATTCCCAATTCGTTGAAACGCTTTCGGAATTCATCGCTGATACTGTCGGTAATCACGGTCTGCAAATCTTCGAGTGATCCGCTGTTGACAAAGGAGGGCACCCCAAATTTGCTGTGATCGGCCAGCAGGATGACCTGCCGCGATCGGCTCATGATCTGCTTCTTGGTAAACGCTTCATTAGCATCGGTTGTGCTCATGCCGTCATTGAGTGTCAGGCCAATGGTGCCCATAAAGGCCTTGTCGACGGTGATGCTTTGCAGAATCGATGCACTTAACGGCCCTACCATCGTACGACTTAAGGCACGGAATTCACCGCCAGTCAGAATGAGGCGGTGACGGCTTTCCATCAGCAATGAGGCGGCCATCAGCGAATTGGTCACAATCGTCAACCCTGAACGTGACTCCAAAAGCCGAGCCAGCTGCAAAATGGTGCTGCCGCCATCGAGATAAATCGTGTCATGCTGCTGAATCAACTCCAATGCCGCAGCAGCAATGCGCTGCTTCTCATCACTGCATTTGCCTTCCTTGTCGGAAAAGAGCAACTCGGGCTGACCAACTGCTTTCAAGGTCGCACCACCATGGACACGTTCCAGCAAACCGCGCTCATGCAGGTTCTGCAAATCACGGCGGATCGTCGCCTCCGAAACCTCAAGTTGCTCACTCAGAGCCGATACCGCCAAAGCATCGGATTGCTTCAGCAAATCCAATATGCATTGCTCGCGCTCCGCAGTCAACTTGCGATGACTTATGATGGCCATGATAATTAAACCTGCTTGAATTTGAACGGATTTGATCGATTTTGATTGAATATAATGCGTTTCCTGACCAAATGCAAGCAGAAATGAAATTTTTTTAACAACGAAAAGACCCGAAAGGACACAAAAAAAATCATGGGAAGTACGACACAGGAAAAGCAATCAAAGCCATGCCCATGATTTTTTTTTCGTGTCTTTTCGTGTTTTTCGTTGTTAAAAAAAAGGGAAATGGTACAGTAAGCCAATACCGAATTGCATTTGTGTTACAAGGAGAGAAGCGATGCCTGGCAAAGGC
>JAQVUB010000028.1 GCA_028699735.1 Lentisphaeria bacterium
GGACTGATAGGCTTTTTGTGAAAAGACTCCCCGATGACACATTCAGGCATGCTCAAGCAAAGTGACCTGTTTTTCCCCTGACTATGATCACTGATCTGATCCGTCTGATCCGTCCGATCCGACCGATCCGACCGAGCAAAACAAACCTGAATGACCGATTACAAAAAAACGATTGTTTCTGATTTTGGGTGAGAAATATGGGTTTGAACGACAATCTCGGCATGCTATACTCGATTTGGTTGGCTGAAAACCTTACTTTTTTGTAGACGGTCAATGAAACGGAGTAACGGAGAAAATCTTTTTAACAACAAAAAAACACGAAAGGACACGAAAAATTTTCATGGAAACAACCATGTATTGTAACAGTAAAAGACGCTTCCATGAAAATTTTTCGTGTCCTTTCGTGTTTTTTCGTTGTTAAAAATTAAATATCACTGTTACCTGCCTTCCTTGACCCACGACAAAAAATCAGATTCTCAAGCTAATCGAGTATACACGCCAAACGTCCGGAAATGGGATACTGGTATGCGGACGATTTACATCTGATGCCGCTCTTTTGCAAAAATGCCATTGATTGGCCAGATGCAATTGCCGCACTGCATGAAGTTGGCTATACGGGTTTGTGGAATTTGGAAATACCGGGTGAATTTCGCAATATTCCTGAACGATTGCGCGCCCTGAAATTACAGCATTGTTTTGAATGGAGCCAGGCGCTCTTTTTGTGAAAATCCAGGCGGGATTACAGCAGCTTCTCGGTCTGCCAGTCGGTAATTTCGCCGGTTTTCGAGTCGAAATTGACGCCGATCATGACGATCTGTTTGCCGGAATGCAGATATTTTCCGAAATATTCCCTTCCCCGGATTTGATTCAAGGCAATTTTTGCTTTTTGATCAAGTTTGAATTCAAACAGATATACCCAATCGCCACAACTGGCCACGGCATCAATGCGACCTTTATTGGTTCGCGATTCAGCCTCGATATGAATTCCGATCAGCAAAAACAGCATGAAGAAAATCGTTTGATAGTATTTTTCATCCCGGACATGGATATCATAGGGGATTTTCCTGAAAAAAACACTCAGGATTTCCATGAAACCGTCGGCATCCCCCCCCCTTACCTGTTGCGCCAGCTTCACGCTTAATTCGTCAATGTCTTCCTTGTTGTATTTCGTATAATAGCCCAGCAGATAGACATCAAACGCACTCTTCACTTCAAGATTTGGAAAATCAAGGTAGTAAAACATCGAGCCGAATTGACGTACAGCTCCCTTGATGGTCAGGTAACCGGTTTGCAACAGCAACGCCAGCGTATTGATATTGTCAAGCTCGTAAGAATTGAAGGCAAGGCCGGAAACCGGCTCAGTCAATGCTTTTTCAAAATCAAAACGGGTCTTCTTCGCCAGCTCCAGCAGAAAGGTTGGGGTTCCGGTGGAGAACCAGTAATTGTTGAACTCACCGCCATTCTGAAAAAACTGGGCAATCGATACCGGGTTGTATACAGAGGCACTGGCATGGTGAAACCGATATCCGTCATACCATTGTTTGAGCTCATGCAACAGCTTTTCTTGAGATATATCCTTCTCTTTGCAGACCCGTTCCATACGGTCGGCAAAATACGTCTCAAGTTCTTCCTGACCATATCCCATCATCGTTGCATACAATGGATTTTGTGAGATATCCAGCAGGTTATTTAAATCCGAAAATACTGATACATGTGCGAATTTGCTCACTCCGGTCATAAAGACAAAACGCTGCCTGGATTCGGTAGCTTTGATAACGCTGTAGAAGTCTTTTAAGACCTTTTGGATTTCCTTCACCTGCGCATTGCCGACATTTCCCAGAATTGGTTTGTCATATTCATCGATCAGGACAACGACAGGCTCCTGAACCGATATTTCCAAAATCAGCTCACGGAATTGCCCTTGCGCGGAAGCTGCCTTCAACTGGATGCCTGCCTTCTTCGCAATTGCAGTCAGGCGAACAGATAGACTTTCGTTGAACATCTGTGGGGAGCCGGCTTCAATATCCCCGAAATCCAGATGAATGACCGGGTACTTCTTCCAGTCATAATCCTTTGTATCGATAGCAAGCCCTTTGAACAACTCCCTTTCACCGCTGAATACTGCTTCCAGGGTGGATACCGTCAAAGATTTTCCAAACCGACGCGGACGTGACAGAAAATACATGGCTTTGGCCGGGCGTATCATCTCCCAAATGTATTCCGTCTTGTCCACGTAGAGAAAATTCCCCCGGATTAAATCGGAGAAAGTATACACACTGCTGGTCAAGTCTTTCATGGTAGGCATATCCTGATTAACATAACAGGAATATACTGCATTCCCCACGCGAATTCAAACACCAATGCGCTTCCCCGATTTCCGGATATCGCCATTGTGTAATACGTCTGATGAAGCTGGGTAGCAATGGTATTGTCAACAACGAAAGACACGAACGACCCGAAAAAATTTCATGGGATAACGACGCAATCTCGCAGTCAAAGCCTCTTCCATGATATTTTTTTTGTGTCCGTTTGTCTTTTTTCGTTGTTAATTAAGCGTTTATTTCCCGGCGAAGAAGCGGAGGAGTCTGGCGGCGTGAGCAGCGCAGTCATCGACGACCGGATCCATCATTTTATCAACAGGGAGGAATTTGCCGTCGAGTTTTTCCAGTTCACGGCGTGTGGATTTCAGGAAGGTATCCATATATTCGGTTGCGATATTGACCTTACAGATGCCATGTTCGATCGCTTTTCGGACATCTTCGAGCGGGGTCCCGGTACCGCCATGCAGAACGAGCGGCAGCTCCGGCAGAGCCTCGGACAATTCCTGGCAGCGCTGATGGTCAATACGCGGTGCAGTATGATAATATCCATGCGCTGTGCCAATGGAAACTGCCAGCGCATCGACATGTGTGCCCCGGGCGAATTCGATAGCCTCTTCTACGCTGGTCAGCACGGAGTCATCACCCTGAGCGACATGGCCAATCTCGCCTTCCATGGAAGCACCATGACGGTGCGCGAGTTCGGAAGCCGTGGCGGTAATGCGCAGATTCTCCTCGAAGGGCAGCCGGGATCCGTCATACATAACGGAGCTGTAGCCGGCTTCGAGCGCCTTCTGCACCTGTTCGATACTCTCGCCGTGATCAAGATGAATAACGACAGGCTGATTGCAGCGCTGTGCCATGCGCAGCAGCGTACCGGCCAGGTCAGCGCCTTTGTCACTATGGAAAAGTCGCATGTAAACCTGTATGATGACCGGCAGTTTTTCTGATTCCGCCGCCCGGATGGCCCCCAAAGCCCCCTCATAATTGGCGACATTGAATGCACCAACCGCACGCTTCTCACGACGGGCCTGCGGAAAAATTTCCTTGAAAGTTACCAGTGACATGATTGTAGATTCCTTAGTTTTTTAAAGAGTGGCGCGACCGTCCCGGTTGCGATTGTTGTTGATACGACAATTGTAAAAAATGAGCATCACAAGCGGGACGCTTGCGCCACTCTTTAAAGCCACTCATTAATGCCTCCGCAGTGCGGGACTGGGAGGGTAAATGACCATCGCAAGCGGGACGCTTGCGCCACTCTTTAAAGCCACTCATTAATGCCTCCGCAGTGCGGGACTGGGAGGGTAAATGACCATCGCAAGCGGGACGCTTGCGCCACTCTTTAAATCAAACTGGCAGTCAGTTCTTCGAGGGTGACCACCTTTAATTTCGTATGCGTTGACAGTTGTTTCCGGGTATAGGGAGAAGCTGTCACCAGCAAATCCTTCTCCGGGTGATCTGCACGCGCCTCGATATAGCAGGCAAGTTTCTTGACCAGAACCGGACGCAGCTGCTGCAGCACCAAAGCCCCTTCTCCACAGGTGTAGGATTCCTCATTGTTCGTGCCAAAAGTTAGACGCTTTGCGCCCAGGTGCGAAAGCAATTTCCCCGGAAATTCGTAATCGGGATGGTAGTTTTTCAGAAAGTCGCTCTCCAGATAATACAAGGCCCCGGCCTTTTTCCTGCAGGCAAGTTTCAAGGAAAGCAGATATTCGCTCGTGTGCATGACTTTCCCTTTGAGCTTGATGCCCATTTCCGGAAAATCATGCACGAGGGCATCGTACGCGGCGGGATTGGAGACGACGATCGTCTTTACGTTGGCGGCATTGACTGCAGCAGCAAATTCGCGTGCGGCCTTTTGCGCTTCATTGGCGTAACCCAACACCTTCAGTGCCTTGCCGGGACAGCCTTTTTCCGCACTGCGATAGCTCACGCCGGCCTTCTTCATGATCTTGCCAAAAGCAGTGGCAATTGCCGGCACTGCCGCCGTATTGTAATCGATGAAATATAAAACATCGCCCTTGCCGGAAATGGCCGGTGCTGCGGGACGAGCCAGATATTCTGCAGCGACCTGGCACACATCCGCAGGAGCCAGCCCGGCCTTTACCACGTCTTCGCGCGCCGCCAGCAGCAGTCCGTTTTCATCAAAATGTTTAACGCAATGATACCGGCATGCAGCCGACAAATCTGAATTGTAGAGCGTCTCGAGAGTATCCGCATTGGCCAGCAAAGCGGGGTTACTCATTACCTGATCCAGCAGCAATGCGCGCACACGGGGGGTGTCGGATTCCCGGAATGTCACATTTCCGATGCCGGAGAGATGCCGGCACATGAAACAGAACCGGCAGGCCTTGATGGCTTCTGTATGTTTTTCGATATTCATCATCAGACTCCTTTAAAACCCATTTTTCCGGGATTCATGATATTATTCGGATCGAGCGTCTTCTTGATGCCTTCGAGCACCTTGAAGCCGTCTCCGTAGAGTTCTTTCATCAGGCGTCCGAGTTTCAGGCCGACGCCGTGATGTTCATTGATGACACCGCCATTGGCAATTGCCGCACGGATGGCCAAGTCCCAGACCCGGTTGTACAACGCCACCGCTTCCTCCGCATCCGCCGGGACATGCTCCCCTTCAAAAATAAAGCGGGCATAGAGCATGCAACCCCACTCATACCAGTGCGAGAAATGCCCGATAAAACGCGCCTGCGGGAAATTCGTTTTGACGACATCCTTCATGGCCTGGTAGACCTTCTCGATATGGGCAAAATCGGCAACCGTATCCAGGGTGCCAAAAGCCTGTGGCAGATGAAACATATAGCCCGGATAGAAAAACTTGTACTTATTCTCCCACCAGAGTTCACCGCCCTTGCTGCCCAAATCCTCGGCCTTGTAGCGCGACATGATCTGCAAAGCATATTCCATCTCGAGATCGACAATCTTTTCCTGCCCGTCGAAGCCGAAAACCAGATAAGCGCCTTTGCGGTCCAGTCCCAGCACCCGCTTCACATGATGGCTGGTTTCCTCTTCATCGTAGAGGCGTACCGCACAAGGGCGAAGGCGGCTCCGCATCAAATCCGCACCGGCGCTCATTGCCGTATGCATATCTTCAAAAATGAAGGCCCGGAATTTGCGCGCTTCGGGTTGCGGGTGAATTTTCAGGGTCACCTTGGTGATCACGCCCAGGGTTCCCTCGCTGCCCAGAAAGAGCATGGTCAAATCCGGGCCTGAGGCGTGGCGCGGCACCGGCAAGGTCTGAATGATCTCACCAGTCGGGGTGACGACTTCCAGCGACATCACCATGTCTTCGATTTTTCCCCATTTGGTGGAAAGCACACCAGTGCCGCGGTGAGCCAGAAACCCGCCGATGGTCGCACAGGCAATGGAGGCGGGCAGATGCATTGTCGAATAGCCCGCTTTATTGACTTCCCACTCGAGATGGCGGGCGATGATCCCAGTCTCACAGGTAACACTCAAGGATTGCTCATCAATCTGGAGCACCTTGTTCATCCGCTTGGTGTCAAGAATAATGCCGCCATAGACCGGCAGTGCGCCCCCCTGCGATCCCGATCCGCCACCCCAGGTGGTAACCGGAATCTGATACTGATTGGCAATTTTCAGCACCTTGGAAACTTCCTCTGCGCTGCCCGGATGTACGACAAAATCCGGTTTTTTCGTCTCTTTGCCACGGTCATGCCAGAGTTCTGGAATCCAGTAGTAGTCAATCGAATGCCCCATCTTGTCCGAATCAGCGCAATTCACAAACTCCGCGCCCACCGCATCGGCAAGCTCATTGCGGATCATTTCAAACAGGTAACTTTTTCGTTCAATCAGCATCTCTTTCTCCTTACAGTATCTTTTTTCGGGTCATTTTGTGTCTTTTGTTGTTAAAAAAATACCTCTGTCACCCAGTTTTGACGCATTATGGATATCCGGGTTCAGTCCTGATGATAGACTGGAGCCAGTGCGGCCTGGATGGCCTTGAAGCGTTGAAAAAGGGCTCGATACGCTATGGCATTTGCGGCAAGTGGCGTAAATGTTCGTTCGATCCGCAGGCATTTTCGGACGGCCTCCGCGCTGTTTTCAAAGAGTCCTATGCCGGTACCGGCGAGCAATGCGCTGCCATAGGAGGCATCCCCGGGAATGGGCACCTGCACCGGGACATTAAAGACATCGGCAATAATCTGACTCCAGAGCCGGCTGCGGGCACCGCCGCCAATCAGGAAAATCCGTTTGACCGGCAGGCCGAGTTCCTCAATACTGCCATAACAGTCCCGCAGTGAAAATGCCACGCCTTCCAGCAGAGCCCGCAGAAAATCGCTTTTTGGGGAAGCGATGGAGATCCCGGTGAAACTGGCTCGCAGTTTTGCATCCCAGTATGGGGATCGTTCTCCCTGCAGATAGGGATGAAACATAACGCCGTGGGCCCCAACGGGTGACTTTGCCGCCTCGCGATCCATGATCTCAAAGGCCTTCCCTCCCAGCTGTTCAGCTTCCTGCTTCTCGCGGTCGCAGAACAGATCCCGGAACCATCTCTGGCAGAGTGCGGCGGCATTGGTAGCTGAAACCGTGTACCACATTCCCGGGATGATATGAGAATAAGTCAGCGTAGTAGCGGAAGGATGCGCTTCTGCGGTCATGACATTGACATTGCCGGCGGTGGCCAGCTTGATAATGCAATCACCGGGCTCGATGGCACCTGCACCGTAATCCTCGACCGCGGAATCACTGCTGCCGCAAATCACCGGGGTTCCGGCACGAAGTCCGGTGAAAGCCGCAGCCTCGACGGTGATTTCGCCGGCTTGATCGGTCGGATTCAGCAAGGGAGGCAATGCGGAGAAATCCAGCCCGGTCAAAGCGGCAAGCTCGCGCGACCACTCGCGCTTTTTCATATCATAAAACAGCGTTCCCTGTGCTTCAATATGGTCAGTGGCAGCAATCCCGCTCAGCAGAAAACGTACATAGTCCTTGACAAAAAGAATATGCTTTGTCGCTGCAATCACCCTTGGCTCATGATTCTTCAGCCAGAGCAGCTGCGGCAGCGTCCAGGTCGGAGCCGGCTTCTGAAAGGCTGTCTGATAAATCAACTCGCCATAGTTTTTCTGCAGGAATTCGCATTCCGGGACACTGCGCTGATCGGTCCACATAATCGTTTTACGCAGCGGTTTCCAGTCGCTGTCCAGCAAAACTGCATTATGAGTGGAGCCATCCAGGGCAATGGCCTGCACCAAGGCCAAATCCAGCCCCTGCCCCGAGAGCTTCCTCAGCGCCGTCTGCAACGCTCCATACCAGTCCGCCGGATTTTGCTCCGACCAGCCCGGATGTGCGTATTCGGTCCCATATTCGACATTGGCTTCGCCAAGCAAAGCCCCATCGCCGGCAACCGCAGAGACTTTGCAGCCCCCAGTACCGAAATCAATTCCCAGCAGAAATCCGGAATTCATCATGATTTTTCGTGTCTTTTCGTGTCTTTTCGTTGTAAAAAAAGTTTTCAGGATTTTTGCACGACCCAGCGGTGTTCTGGGTCCATGCTGGAAATCAGGCCGCGGTTGACCTTGCCGCACATCGTCCACAAGTAATACATGCTGTAACCGGGAGCACCGCACAGCGGGTGATATCCCTCGGCAATGGCGACCGTATCATTGTTCTTGACCGTATAAGTCACGTCAATGCGCCCGTCCGGCGTATAGACCTTCTGGATGCCAAAACCCTGCGGCGGATCAAAACGGTAAAAATACGTCTCCTCCATATTCACTTCCTGGGGCAGATCATCCACATCATGACGGTGCGGCGGATAACCGGACCAGTTGCCCGAGGGAATCATCCCCTCCCCAATGTAAAAATGCTCCGAATCAAATTTTTCGTCGATCATAATGGTTGCCTGGCGCGTGAAATTGTCGCGCCCGATGCTCAAAGAGCGGGTCATATCGGGAGTGATGACGGAAGGCCTGGCTGTATCACGGCTGGCCGGCGCCTCATTGACGGCGATATCCAACGCCGTCAAAGCGGTGATTTCGTAGTCGGTATGGCGTGGCAGATAGACTGTATGCGGTTTGCCGGAGAACACATTGCTTCGTCCCCCGACTTCGGCAAAGGCAAAGCCAGCGCCCCGAATGCTGCATTTTCCGCCCAGCAGCACGAGAGCCACTTCAAACTCGCCGGTACTGCCCTTCCAGTGGCTGCCCTCAGCCAGCTGCAAAATCCCGAAATTGGTCAGTTCCATATGGTACTGCCCGATTTTCAATACCGGATTATAACCCTGCTCCGGCTGCAAATGAATCAGTAAGTTGTCCTGCATGATTGAAGTTCCTTCTGCTTATTCGTGCTACTACTATCAATTTTTTTGAGGTTTCTTGTTTGATGTGATGATAGCGAACCGCGATGCCTTCTGCCGGCGAGACGCCGGCGCTCCATATTCCCTCCGACACAGCTTCGTAAAGATGGAATTGCCACACAAGGTTGATCGTACGAACATGAAAATTTTGCGGAGCGGTCTCATGCCCCAACGCAACAACCATAAAAAATTTTCGTATCTTTTCGTGTCTTTTCGTTGTTAAAAACTCAATTTTGCCGGAGAAATGCTTCGACTTCGATACGCTTTGGAATACCAGCCCTGCCGCCGAGTTTGCGGCATTTCAAAGCCGATACAGCTGCCGCGAAGCGCTGACTTTCAGCGGGATCGCCGCTTTCAAGATAGCGCATGCCGAAAGCTGCATGAAAGACATCCCCGCAGCCAGTGGTATCCACGACCTCCACCTTGAAGGCCGGACAGCGGATCAATTTCCCCTGATCATACAGCATCGACCCGGCCTCTCCCATTGTGCAGCCGATCACCCGGGCCCCTGTCGCAGCCAGCTTGGGCAGCGCCTTCTCCAGATCAAACTCAGAACTGTACTGCCGGGCAAATGCCTCTGAGGCAATCAAAATGTCAACATGCTCAAGAAGCTCCGGCACCCCGTCACGAAGCGTCCCGGCATCGAGATTCACCAAAATTCCACGCTTGCGCGCTTCTTTCGCCGCAGCCAGAGCCGCTTTGGGCTGATGACCGTCCAAATGCAAAATCCTCGCCTGCTCAAGCAAAGACAAGTCCACTTCATCCGGACTGAGTTCCGGCAGATTTCCCCTTGTCCAGGCCACGCTGCGTTTGCCGCTGGGCTGATCGATCCAGCAGTAGGCAATCGGCGAAGCACACCCGCGCCGGACACGCAATGCCTCCGTGCAGACTCCCTCCGCCTCGAATTCCCGCAGAATCGTCTGCCCGTCGGAATCATCCCCGATCGTACCGATAAATGCCGCCGACATCCCCAGACGCACCGCCGCTACCGCAGCGGTCGCCGCAGGACCCCCGCCCTGAATCTGATGTTCGAGCATCTGAACCTTGGCATCCAGAGGAATTTCCGGCAGCAGACAGAGATGATCATTGCTGCAAAATCCCAACGCTACAAAATCACAACCCTTCTTCATCCTTAGGCCTTTTTAACAATTTTTTTAATGCGTCAAACGGGCTGACTGTGGTGTTTTTTTACAACGAAAAGACACAAAATGACACGAAAAAAAATTCATGGAATGGGCGACGCATGCTCGCAGTCAAAGCCGTTTTCCATGAATTTTTTCCGTGTCCTTTTGTGCTTTTCGTTGTTCAAAAAGAATTTCCCCGTTCCCCAGGTTCACTGACGTATTATCATTTTTTGCCGACGGGCTTACACCCGGCACTTTTTTATCGGAAAGAATCGTACCGGCATCCTGCTGCCGGCAAATTTCAAACAAACCGGCTTTGTCGAATTTCGAGCTGTCAAGCAACAGAAAACGCTGCTCCGCCAGCGGCAGAACCCTGCGCAGAAAAAGCGCATGCTCCTCATGAAAGGTCGTCGCCTTGCCTTCCTGCAAGCCGACCGCTGAAAAAAAGATCTTGTCGATCTTCATGTGCTGCAGATTGTCAAGAGCACTTTTGCCAAGAAACGAATTCAAATGCGCCGTAAAATTGCCACCCGTAGAAATCAAGACATAATGCGGAGGAAATAAATAAAACTCCTGGATGATCAATACCGAATTGGTGATAATGGTCAAATTCGACAAATCCGCCTTCTGCAACGCACGGGCCAGATATAGGGACGTTGTCGAAGAATCAAGAAAGAGAATGTTGCCATCCGAAATCATCCCTAGTGCCAAGCGCGCAATCTTCTGCTTCCTCTCCGAATTCCGGTTAATGCGAGCCAGAAAATGCGACGTCGGGCTGGCCGGCTCAGACACCGATTCCTCAACTTCCCGCAAAACGACACCCCCGCGCACCCTCTGCAAAGCCCCACGCTCCGTCAACTCATCAATGCTCCGGTATATCGTCGCAGGAGATACCTGAAAATGAGCAATCAAATCCCCAACCGAACAATGCTTCCGATCACGCAAATATGCTATCATCTGAAAAGATCGCAACGTCTTCATCAGTACCTCAAGCAAAATCATCAATACACAAAAAAAAACAACGCGCATCCGTAATCCTAAATAAAAATGTATAAGCTAAAAACAAAATATCAAGACAAAATTTGAGAAATAATCAAAAAAAATTAATAAATTTTATAATTTCTCAAATTTTCTCAAATTTTCCAATCCGCCCTGAGATGTTCATTTTGCCGGTTTGGCTTGATGAGCCATTTTTTTTTGCAGTTTTGCGATAGCCAGTTCTTTGGCTTTGGCTTCGACATCGATGCAGAGTCGATCGAAATCGTGCCAGCAAGATGGGAAATCCTCCGGATCGATATAATCGGCATGGGAGCGAAGCGGAGTCCCGCTCCAGGAATTTTTGGGGGAGGAGAGGTGGAAATGTGGTGGGATTTTGCGTGATTTCCAAGTTTCTGCGGCGGCCTGACTGGCTTCCGGGATCGTCAGTTCATCGGGCAGGCAGCGATGGTGATGGACATCGTAGACGAGTGGAATCTGCAGGTGCCGGCATATCGGCAGAAGATCGCTGACTGTATAGGATACATCATCATTTTCCAGCGTCAGGCGTTGCTGCAAACCCTCCGGCAGTCCGGCAAAGACCTTTTCAAAGCGTGCCATTGCTGCCGCTTTATCTCCGTAGCTGCCGCCCAGATGCAGATTGATTTCCTCTGCTCCGGACAATTCTGCCAGCACAAGCTGATATTCCAGTTCGGCCAGCGAAGACTTCAACACCGCCTCGTGCGGTGAAACCAGCACCACAAACTGATCCGGATGCAAACTCAAGCGGATCGACAGCCTTTTCGCCACAGCCCGGCATTCGGCGAAATTCTGCAGGATTTCTTCTCCATCGGGCAGCTGATGCAAGGGATACCCGGCATCCGGATGGGTATACAGCGGAAAGAGTTCCGAACTGATCCGGAAGGCCTGGATATTCAGAGCCGGCAAACGCTGCAGTGTCTGCAATAATGTCTGCGAATTATCCCGGCAGATGCCGGACAGAATCGCCAGCTGCTCCAATCGCGATTTTTTTTGCAGAAACGAATATCGCGTCGTCCGGAATTTCAGGTCTTCGTTCAAAAACAGGCAGCAGAGTCCCCAGTCAATCATCGTATTCCTTTAAAAAAGAACCCCATATGCGGGAAAAAATACTCCGATATGGGGCCTGGTTTGGTTCTGAAAGGTTTTTTAACCACGAAAAGCACGAAAAGACCCGAAAAAAATCCCGTGTATTCTGTGGTTAAATTTTTTTTGGGACAGGGGCTATTTGGTGAAGGCTTTCCAGGCGGTCATTCCGCCGATCAGGCTGAAGACATGCTTATAGCCCAGCGATTTCAGCACGCTGCCGGCAATATTCGCGCGATAGCCCGACCCACAGACAACGGTGATATGCTGATCCTTGTCCAAAGAAAATTCCTTCGCGAAAATTTTTCCGATCGGGATATGTTTGGCTTCCTCGATATGGCCTGAATCCCATTCGGCGGGGCTGCGCACGTCGACGACGAGATGATTCGAGTATTTCTTCAAGACATGCTGCAGGCTGGCCGGTGACAGCTGCGGCAGATGATCCAGCGCTTTCGCTTGAGCCGCCCAGCCGCTGATCCCGTCCCCAAGATAGCCAATCAGGCGGTCGTAACCGGCTCGACGGTAAACATAGGCGGCTTCCTGAGCCCGTGCCGGACTGTCAGCGATAATGATAATTTCACTGTCCGCCGGCAGCACCATGCCCAGCCAGTTGAC
>JAQVUB010000438.1 GCA_028699735.1 Lentisphaeria bacterium
CGTGAAAACCTGGAACCTTTCTTTACGGCTGAATCTGCAGAATTGCAGGTACTTGCCCTGAAGGCCTATGCACGCTGTACGGGGGAAGAGGAACTGCGTGCAATGCAGGTGCAGCCACTGCTGAAAAACCCCCAGGCCGCCGTCCGCTTCGAACTGGCTTACCTTGCCGCCAATCTCAGTGAAGCCGGCCTTCCCCTGCTGGAAGTGCTTGCCACCGATCCGGATGCCATGGTGCGACTGGCTGCTATCGGCATCCTGGCTGCCGAAATCACCCCGGAAAATCTCGCCCGACTGAAAACGGCTCTGCTGGACGAAACGATTTCTGCAGAATTGCGCGCGCCTCTGATCAATCCCTTGCGGCAATATGCAGAACAGGCTCTGCCCATATGTATTGAAATGCTGGACAGCTCCGCCTCCGCCTTGCGCGTTGCCGCCTTGCGAATGCTCGCTTTCCAGAAACCCGAAAGCGTCGAACCGCAAATCTTCCTCAAGGCCCTCGAAGACAACAGCCCAGAGGCACGCCAGCTTGCAATGATGGCACTGCGACGCAGTAAACAAGCCCTGCCCCGCGAACAGCTTCTCCCTATCCTGAAAAATCCGCAGCCGGATGTGCGCGCGTTCTCTTTCCGGTTGACTGAGGACCAGGGACTCCTCCTCGAACTGGCACAACAGGCCATCCTGGACGAAAATCCCCTCGTGCGCAAAACCGCCATACAGATGTATGCACGTCAACGCCCCGAGGGTTATCAGGATATCCTGCTGGCCGCTCTCGAGGATCAGGAAACCAGCATCCAGGAACAGGCCTCACTTAGCCTGATCCCGCTCGCACGCAACC
Source organism: Lentisphaeria bacterium (assembly GCA_028699735.1). GTDB lineage: Bacteria > Verrucomicrobiota > Lentisphaeria > Oligosphaerales > Oligosphaeraceae > JAQVUB01. The sequence goes on from JAQVUB010000438.1 coordinate 836, forward strand.
CCGAAGTTTATGAAGCCCTGCAAAAGTATATCACCGTATGCCAGAACGAACAGCTCAAAACCCGCCTGCAACGCTTCCTCAAAATCCCGCCGTTGAAGAAATAAACCTGCGGAAAGTCTATCCCGCTCTTCTCTGTCTATTCCTAACCCTGTCCTTTGCAAAATACTCATCAAAAGACAAACAGGACAAGAACTTTCTGGATAAAATTTGATCCTTTACGGAATTAATGCCTTTTTGATCTGCCTTTTCAAATGACACGCGCTCGAAATACGAAAAATGAAATCGAAAAATACCATTCCGATCAGATCAATTAGCTCCGAGATATAACAAAAAATGAAAAGACCTGTACAGCGATTCAGCCAAACCATTGTTTCGTATTCCACGAAGCCTTACAAAGCGCTGTCCGTACCGCTTGGCAAGCCGGTTCTGATCAAGGATATCTACCAGTGGAAAAGTGGGAAAAAACCGGTGGGCGGAACCGAATTGCGACTTTGCCGCGATGCGTCGAACCTTTATCTGCACGTGTCCTGTTTTGAGCCGGATCCTGCACTCATCCAGTCGGAGAACATACAAGACGGCATGGGCATCTGGAATGGGGATCTGATCGAAATTTTCTTTGGCGCAATCGAACCCGTTCCGTGGCTGCTGCAACTGGCGGTTGGTGCAGGCGGAGGGCGTTTCGACAGCCGCGGGCAATATGATCAATGGGAAGCGAGCACTTCGCGTGATTCCGCCGGATGGTATGCGGAAATCCGCATTCCCGTGAGCTTTCTGCGCCTCAACAATCTCTCGACCGGCTTCAACCTCTGCCGCCAAAACATGGCAAGGCAGGAATACAGCTCCTGGGCGAGGCTGGAAAGCAAGTTCCATGAACCGGAAAATTTTGCAGAACTTTTGTTTTGCGATTATGACTTGGCTTTTTTTGCAAAAACGGGTTATCCTCCGGAAAAGCGACTGTCGCGCAATTCTTTTGAAAAGGAAATCTCTTTATGCTTTGTTCCCGCGGAAAGTGTTATTCACGGCCCATACCTCTCCAATCCCTCGCCGGATGGCATGACGGTTTTCTGGGCCACTGCCGGAATGTCCGGAGCAATGCTTGAATATCGAAAGAAAGGGACTCAGGAATGGCTTTTGTATCCGGTCAGCCATCAGAATGGAATCCTGCAAAGGGATTCCCGGATGCACGTCGCACACTTGGCCGGCCTGAAAGAAAACACGGTTTACGAGTATCGTCTGGTCAACTGGGCTCCGCTGCTGAATAAACGCAAGCTGACCCCTTCCGGAAAGCCTCTTTCCTTCCGGACACTGACCTCGAAAACAAAAGCGTTTTCGTTTGCCGTCTGCTCGGATATCCATTCCAATACGCAGATTCTGAGCAAACTCATGCAACTGCCTGGGGTGCGGCAAACAGCCTTCTTCGTTAATCTGGGAGATATGCTTTCGAGTATGAGTGGGCCTGATGCTTTTTTCGAGGGCTTTCTGGATCTGCAAACAGAGCTTTATGCCAAAGAAAAACCCCTGGTCTTTGTGCGCGGAAATCATGAACAGATCGGCATCTTCTCCACAGACTTCTTCCGGATGATGAATCATCCTTCCGGAAAAACTTATTATGCCTTTCGCCATGGGAAAGTCTGTTTTCTCGCTTTGGACGCCGGCAATGACCATCCCGATGACTCAGAAGGAATCTACCGGAACACCTCGATGATCGCAGAGGAACGAAAATGGCTTCAGGAAGTCGTGCAAAGCGAACTGTTCCAGACCGCATCTTTCCGGGTGGCCTTTCTGCATATGCCCCCCTACAATGGCGAATATGATTCCCGCGCAGCAATGTCTCTGCTTGACGGACTTTTCGAAGAGTCGCCTCTTCATCTGCTGATCAGTGGTCATGTCCACCGCTATTTCAGAATGAATCCCTTTTCCGGCGAATGCACAACGGAGAGAAAAAAGCCTCAGATGAAAAGCACGCCTGTTCTTCCGTTTACGGTTGTAGCAAACGATACCGACACTGTCGTTATGGTAAAAGTAACGTCGGCAGCACTTCAGGTGCAAGTGATCAACGCGGACGGCAAAACCGTTGACAAACTCACCCTCCTCCCCAATGCACAGCTCGCCGAATAAAAATCATCGGCAAGGAACCCAAAACATGGGCAAATAAAGCTGGGGGGAGCCGTATGTAGTCCAGCCTTTAGGCTGCCGTATGTAGTCCAGCCTTTAGGCTGCCGTATGTAGTCCAGCCTTTAGGCTGCCGTATGTAGTCCAGCCTTTA
>JAQVUB010000439.1 GCA_028699735.1 Lentisphaeria bacterium
CACCATCAAGGGCATAAAGCATGCGTTTTCCCGGCGTGTCAAACAGAAAATGGAAAGCGGGTTCGGACGGATCTTTGAGAGCATGGTTTGCGCGAAGCACAGTTATCTCACAAGTGCCGATGCGGAGTTTTTCCCCAATACTCAACGGATGTTTGCTGTAAAGCCCGTCCGGAATCTGCTGCAACGCTTGCGCCGATGCATAAAGATGCAGTTTCTTGCAGGATTCGGCTGCCAAAGAACATATACTCTCGGGAGAAAAATGATCCGAATGCGAATGCGTGATCAAAATGTCATGAATGCATTCCGGGGAAATTCCAGCACGCTGGAAATTTTGTCTGGCGCTTGTACCGGCATCGATGAGAAGATGTCTATTCACCAGTGTGGAAGTGGAGCCGCGGGTCTCCTCCGTGAAATGAGTCCAATCCCAATCTGCCGCGCCTGTTCCGAGAAATAACAGTTTCATCGCTTTGCGACTTTCATAGCTTCGGGGGGAATGTGAATCCTTTATGAACGAGTTAATATAATCATGCTTATCGCCCCCTGCAATGCTTACCCGTACCACATCAGCTAGGGCGTTTTCATTCAATTTGAAATGCGTCAGCAAAGCCGGGAACAGAGATTTTTTTTTGAACAACGAAATGCACAAACGATCACGAAAAAATTTCATTGAAGAGGCTTTGACTGTGAGTTTGCGCCGTACTTCCCATAAAATTTTCGTGTGATTTTGTGTTTTTTGTTGTAAAAAAATACGTCACTTGCAAAACGTTTTGTTCAAGTTATCTTTAGCAGGGTATTTCTGAAAGCTGTCTGAGTTTTTGTAGCATAAGCGGGAGTATTTCTATGGATTGTCAAAACAAGAAAGTGATTATTACCGGCGGTTCGAGCGGGTATGGTTATGGGATGGCGAAGATTCTGAAGCAGCGCGGGGCTGAGGTGCTGATAACCGGTCGCCGTCTGCAGGCTCTCGAACAAGCTGCTCAACAGCTCGGGGTTGCTTATGTCCAGGCGGATGTCTGCAACCCCGATGACTGGGATCGCATTTTCGAAGCGAACGGTCCCAGGCTGGACGTGCTGATCAATAATGCCGGGGCGGCCGTCCGCATCGCACCACTGGTGGAAAGCAGCGATGAGGAAATCATCCGCTCGATCAATACCAATCTGACCGGGGTGCTGCTCGGCTGCAAACGGGCCGCCCGAGTGATGATTGCTCAGGAATCCGGTTTGATCATCAATGTATCCAGTGTCTGTGCGCACTATGGCTGGCCGGGTTGGACGACCTATACTGCCGGCAAAGCGGGCGTTGACCGGTTCAGCCGTGCGCTGTATACCGAACTTCGTCCTCATAAAGTCAGGGTCACGGTACTGACGCCGTCCTGGGGGGCGACCGATTTTCTGAAGGCTGCAAAACTTTCGGATTTTGATCAGGAGACTCTGCAACAAGTGATGACTGGAGAACAGATGGGCGAAATCGTCGCTGGAATTTGTGAAAGCCCGGATCATCTTTGTTTTCCTGAAATCATGGTGCAGCCTGTGGTTCAGGAAATCATTCCGTTCTGAATATGGCACAGTCATGAAGTATGACGTGATCGTTGTTGGCGGAGGAAGCGCGGGCACCGCTGCGGCATTGGCAGCCAGCAGGAGCGGTGCGCGCACCCTTTTGATCGAACGACAGGCCATCCTTGGGGGAACTTCCACCTATTCTGGAGTCAACTGCTGGGAACCGGTCTGCGGCGCCGATGGCTTTGCACAGGAATTTTACCATCAGCTGAAGCAGATACCGAGTGCCTGTGGCATTTACAAAATGGCCAGGCATCGTTATTTTCGCACTGGCCCGGACGCTGCTTTCCCCGGCTGTGAACAGCGTCTCGATGCGCACTTGCGGTATGAAGACACTCTGAAAACCAACTGGAACTATCAGTCCCGGAATCCTCCTGAACGCTGGAACGGAATTATTTTTGAAGCCGCCGCCTGGGATCAAACTGCCCGAAGATTGCTGCAGGCCAGCGGAAACTGCAGCATTGCCAATGGAAATTCCATCACAGCCTGTCAGGTTGAAAACCGTCGTATCAAGAAACTGACTCTGGAAAGCGGCGAAACCTGCCAGGGCGGGATTTATGTTGATGCCAGCGGAGCACTGGCGGCGCTGGCCGGCTGTTCCTTGCTGATCGGACAGGAAGGACGGGAGCAGTTCCAGGAACCCGATGCCCCGGAAAAGCCAACCCGCAAACGCAACGGGGCAAGCCGCATCTTCCGCATTTGCCCCGCGGAAGAGGAAACCGTTCAGGCACTTCCTGACGATGTTCCGGAAAACTGCTGGTGGGCGCCGGAATTCCCGCTGATGGTCGCTACGGAATATCCCAATGGGGACTGGAATTGCAATATGCTGCCGACCATGGATGGCGAAACCGCATCCCGTCTGAACGAAGCGGAGGCATTGCTGGAAAGCCGGCGCAGAGTGCAGGCATACTGGCATTTCCTGCAGATGCAATGGCCCGAATTCCGCCGATTCCGCCTAAAAATGCTCTTTCCAGGTCTGGGTTTACGGGAGACGCATCGGGTGGTCTGCAAGTATATGCTGACGGAAAATGATATTCTGGCTCAGCATTGGCCCTGTGACAGTATTGCTGCAGCGGATCATACGATGGACAGTCATGGCGGAGGTATTGTCCGCAACACGCCCGGTCCATATGGCATTCCTTACCGTTGCCTGTTGCCGGTCGAAATTGACAATCTGCTGGTTGCCGGGCGCATTGCCGGTTTCAGCAGCATTGCCGCTTCCAGCTGCCGTTTGTCGCGTACGATGATGCAATTGGGCTATGTGGCCGGTTTGGCTGCGGCGCAGGCCGCTCTGCAGCATATCAGCCCGGCCGATGTCGATACGACTTCTTGGTATAGCGTCAGTCACCCAGGGTAACGGAGGAATTCTTTTTGAACAACGAAAAGCACGAAACGACTTGGGGTGGACTGGCGTCCACAACCAAAGTTTTAGAACACGGACGGAACACGGACGGAACCTGTCCCCGAATTAACCCCGAAGGGGCGTGACATACCAGCCCAGGGCAAGCAAGGCCGTTAGGCCGCAGCGACGCCCTGGGTTA
>JAQVUB010000440.1 GCA_028699735.1 Lentisphaeria bacterium
CCCAAACAACGCCGGAGCCAGCTTCTGGCAGGCGGCTTTACAGGTGCAGATGTGGTAAAAGTTTCTGGCATAATGGACAAGGGACGATGGACGATGGACGAGGGACGAGGGACCCTATGGACCCTATGGACCTTATGGACCCTATGGACGCGGACGATGGACGATGGACGAGGGACCTAATGGACAGGCTGACGGTTGTGAAGTATGGGTACCGGATCACTCCACACATGGTTGATCGTATGAACATGAGGATTTTGTAGAGTGGCCTCATGCCTCAACGCAACAACCATAAAAAATTTTGTGCCTTTTCGTGTTTTTTCGTTGTTTAAAAAATCAACTGATGTAGCCGTCTGGATGACGCTGCCGCCAGGCCCAGGCACTGCGCACAATGCTTTCCAGATTGTCAAACTGTGGTTTCCAGCCGAGAATGTCGCGTGCGGCGCTCGAGTCGGCAATGAGCCGGGCGGGATCGCCTGGGCGGCGCGCCTTGACCTCGACGCGGAAATCTTTTTCAGTGACTTTTTTCACCATATCGATAACTGCATTGACACTGTGCCCCTGGCCGGAACCCAGATTCAGGCTGCCGCAGAATTCATTTTCGAGTGCGAGGAGGTGAGCCTGGGCGAGATCAAGGACATGGATGTAATCGCGGATGCAGGTGCCGTCCGGAGTATCGTAATCGTCGCCAAAGATCGAGATCTGTTCGCGTTTGCCTTCGGCGGCCTGCATGATCAGCGGGATCAGATGCGTCTCCGGATGATGATCTTCCCCATATTTTTGGCTGGCGCCGGCGGCATTGAAATAGCGCAGTGCGGTATATTGCAGACCCCTTAAGTCATGCTGCCAGCGCAGAATCTTTTCAAACATCAGTTTGGCTTCACCATAGGGATTGATCGGAAAAGTCGGCTCCGATTCCGATATCGGAATATGTTCCGGCATTCCATAGACTGCAGCGGTGCTGGAAAAAACGATTTTACGCACCTGATTGTCACAGGCTGCCTGGCAGAGATTGAGGGCATTGCTGACGTTGTTGCGGAAGTATTTCAGCGGATCCTGCATCGATTCTCCGACTTCTATAAATGCCGCAAAATGAATGATCCCATCAGGGCGGCTATCCCTGATTGCCTGATGGATTATTTCCAAGTCAGCCAGATTCCCCTCGATAAAATTTGCCCGCGGATCCACCGCCTCTCGATGTCCATTGAGCAAGGCATCAAAAACCGTGACCTGGTGGCCGCGGTCGAGCAGATATTCACTGCAACAGCTGCCAATGTACCCGGCTCCGCCGGCAACCAGTATGTGCATCGATGAAATCCCCTTGATAACCGCTTGTCAAATGCAAAAAACATAATATAATCGGATTGCCTGATTTTGCTGAAAATCAGGGCTTTTAAACAACAAAAAGCACGAAAAGACACAAACTTTTTCGTGCCTTTTCGTGCCTTTCGTTGTAAAAAAGGACGTTTATTTAATCAGTCGCAGAATAAAGGGGTAGCGATAGATTTCGCCTTTGGAGGCGGCCACGGCGCCCAAAATGGCAAAGACAATGGCGGCAATGGCAATAGCAAAGAGCAGTGGGATTCCGATCAGAATGATCATCAGGATGCAACAGGCAATCGAGGCAATCAGCAACGTGATCTGGAAATTCAGCACTTCTTTGCCGGTTGCATCGAGAAACTGAGAGGTTTCGCGTTTCATCAGCCAGATGACCAGAGGAATGATAAAGGAGGCAAAGGGGACAATAAAACTTGCAAACAACGACAGATGGCAAACCAGACCAAGCGTGCGCTCATTCGAATCCGCCGTGGTGACTTCCTGGACAACTTCCGCTTCGACTGGAGCATTGTTTTCTGTGGAATTTTCTGACATGATCCTGATCCCTTTCTCTTTATTGCTATGATTGCCGGCCAAACATTGACCAGCCAAAATATAGTTTTCTAATTATTTATTTGCAAGTATCCTGCTCAGGCGATGGCAATGGCATTTTTAAGGATGAGCCATGCGTAAAAGAGGGGTGCCATGGGGATGAGGCTGTCGAGGGTGTCCAGGATGCCGCCTAGACCGGGGAGCTGTCCGGAATCCTTGGCATTGGCAGCTCGTTTGATGGCGGATTCGGCGAGGTCCCCGAGCAGTCCGATCAGGGGGGCAGCAATGCCGAGCAGGATGGCATCCAGCCGGGTCAGATGGATAGTGATATTATACAGGCCGCCGAAATCCTGGAAGTGCAGATGATCCTTTGCGAAATGGAAGAAAAGGAGGGAGGCCACCAGCGAAAAGACGATTCCCCCGGCGAGTCCCTCCCAGCTTTTTTTAGGGCTGATGACCTTGGCCAGCTTGTGATTGCCACCTGGCAGCTTTGCGGTGCCGGTACCGATGAAATACGCGCCGATATCCGCCATTTTGGTGACGACAATCAGATAAGCCAGCAGCAAAGCGCCATTGGACAGAAAATAGATTTTTGGCAGAAAACACAGCGGCCAGCAGATGTAAAAGGCGGCCGCCAGAGCGGAAGTGACATCGCGCAGAGAATCCCGCCCGCTGCCAAAATAAAAGCTGAGGCAGAATACGGTTAATAGAAAAAGGATGCCGGCAAGAATTTCACCGCTCCACTGCAGAAAAAGGATGGATATGCTTTCGGGATTTAATGAAGAAAGGACAAACAGAACCGCGCCTAACAAATAGATTGGCAACGCATACGCCTTGCGGTGTTTGAATTCGGAAAGCTGGACAATTTCACCGATGGCCAGAAAGAATGTGGCGGCGGCCAGCATCGTGAACAGCAACCGGCCAGGGGTGCCGGGCAAATAAAACACGAGAAATAACAGAAGAATCAGGGGTATGGCAGTCTTTAAGCGGCTGAAGAGCATCGGGACTCCGTTGTCAGGGGGCAGGGGCAGGGGTTGTAAGTGGTAAGTTGTAAGTTGTAAGTGGTAAGTTGTAAGTTGTAAGTTGTAAGTGGTAAGTTGTGGGGAACGGGGAGCAGGCTAAAGCCCGTACTACATACGGGGGCAGAAAGACGTACATACGGCAGGCTAAAGCCCGTACTACATACGGGGGCAGAAAGACGTACATACGGCAGGCTAAA